>JBEANU010000001.1:0-4967 GCA_041165265.1 Bacteroidota bacterium
TATAAATTACTATCAGCCAAATATTGATGCGAATATTAAAGTGATTGAAATTGTACAATAAAATATTGCTATCAATAAAGCAGTTAATAAATTTAAACAGCTTTAGTTCATCGGTATAAAAATAAATCGGTTACAAAAAATAAATTTTACCTAGTTATTATAGAGCTTTTCCACATTGTTAATTTTGATTTGGTGCTATCAAAATAAAAGCGCTTACTTTCGCTAAAATTTTTTTAAAATGAAAGTTACAGATATACAAAAAATAGATGACCGTGAAACCAGAGCAGGCTTTGGTGATGGCTTACATGAGTTAGGAAAAATAAATCCTAATGTAGTAGCATTGACGGCTGATTTGGCTGGGTCATTAAAAATGAATGCTTTTATTAAAGATTTTCCGCAACGCTTTGTACAATGCGGCATTGCCGAAGCTAATATGATGAGTGTAGCCGCTGGATTAACTATTGGTGGTAAAATACCGTTTACTGGTACTTTCGCCAATTTCAGTACAGGTAGGGTATATGACCAAATTCGTCAATCGATTGCCTATTCTGATAAAAATGTAAAAGTTTGTGCCAGCCATGCAGGGCTTACATTAGGCGAAGATGGTGCTACTCATCAAATTTTAGAAGATATTGGGTTGATGAAAATGCTACCTAACATGACAGTGATTGTTCCTGCCGATTACAATCAAACAAAAGCCGCTACTATGGCCATTGCTGACCATCATGGCCCAGTTTATTTACGATTCGGAAGACCAAAATGCGCCAATTTCACCACTCAAAAATTTGAAATAGGCAAAGCGCAAATTTTATGCGAAGGAACGGATGTAACCATTGTGGCTTGTGGTCATTTAGTATGGAAAGCAATTGAAGCTGGCAAAATATTAGCGGAACAGAACATCAGCGTTGAAATAATAAATATGCATACCATTAAACCTTTTGATGCAGCAGCAGTCCTAAAATCTGCTGCAAAAACAAAATGTGTAGTTACAGCTGAAGAACACCAACAAAATGGTGGTTTAGGTGATGCAGTTGCACAGTTGTTGGCATTAAATAATCCAATTCCGATGGAGATGATTGCTGTGAATGATTCATTTGGCGAAAGTGGAACACCTGAAGAATTGATGGTGAAATATGGATTAGATACACCCAACATAGTAAGTGCAGCATTAAAAGTAATTGCTCGAAAAAATTAAAAGTCATTGGTCATTTGATAGTAGTCATTAGTGAAGAAACATGTATTTACTAATGATAAATGACCTTTGTCATACCACTAAATATCAAACCTAAAAATGACTGACGAAGAAATTTTATTGAAATATAAAATTGCTGAAAGCCGTGATATAGCTTTCAAAGCGTTAGTAGTACAATACCAACAGCGGTTATATTATCACATACGCAGAATGGTATTGGATCATGATGATGCGAATGATGTGCTGCAAAATACTTTTATTAAAGCATGGAAGGGATTGGAAAACTTTAGAGAAGAAAGCCAATTATATACTTGGCTTTACCGCATTGCCACTAATGAATGCTTAACTTTTTTAGCCATACAAAAACGAAAATTTGCATTTTCGTTAGATGATATGCAAAATCATTTAGCCAATAAATTACAATCTGATAAATACTTTGATGGAAATCAGATGGAAATGAAATTGCAAAAAGCAATGTTAACTTTACCTGAAAAACAAAAATTGGTTTTTAATTTAAGATACTATGATGAAATGCCATACGAAGAAATGAGTAAAGTTTTAGGAACCAGTGAAGGTGCATTAAAAGCAAGTTATCATCATGCAGTAAAAAAAATTGAAACTTATATTAAAACAGTAGATTAATCAATTAAACCTTTATAAATTAAAATAGTCACAGCCAACAATAAGGAATACAGGATAAATGAAAACAAATACATCAATACAAAATGAATTAGAGCAAATTTCAGCAATTGTGGCTGAAATAGCTAAGCAGCATGTATTTAAAGTACCTGAAAATTATTTTAACCAGATGCATGAACAGATACTATCAAAAATAAATGTTGCTGAAGAAGATATTTTGATGTATAGTAAATCCAACCCGTTCAATACACCTCAGGGTTATTTTGAAAATTTAGCAGATGTAATTTTACTTCACATCACATCTTCACAAACATCAGAAAAAGAAATTGATGAAAGCAAAATTTTAAACTTTATTACACCTGATAATTATTTTGAAAACTTTTCAGAATCAATACTTTCAAAAGTAAAATCAGCAACTGTTGAGCCTACTATCAATGCGAACAAAATAAATAGTTTTGAAGTACCTTATAATTACTTTGAAAACAATGAAACTCAAATTTTAAAGATTGTAAAACAAACAAATCAGCCAACTAGTAAGTTAATTTTGTGGTTTAATAAAACTTCAATTAAATTTACAGCAGCAGCAGCAGCGGCAGCTCTTATTATTGGCGTGGCATTATATTTTAATATTCAACATCAAGATGTAAGCAATCAAAAATTAACTGCTCAAGAAATAAAATTGTATTTGCAAAATAACACTGAAGATGTAGATGATTTACAATTAACTGAAACACCAATCATTAAAACATATCCAACAAAAAAAGAAATTAAACATGTTGATACAAAGCAAATTGAAAAAAATGAATTGAAAGAGTATTTAGAAAATGAATTAGATGAATCAGCAATTAATGATGCCATCTAAAATAATAGAGAAAAATTAAAGTGAAAAATAAAATAAAAATAGGGTTGGTTTGCTTTGCAATATTAGTATTGCAGCAATTTGCAATAGCTCAGGAAACTGAATTAAATGCTACCACTAAGGAAAAAATTGAAGCCGAAAAAGTAGCTTTCATCACAAAAAAAATGGATTTAACGCCAACTGAGTCGCAAGCATTTTGGCCCATTTATAATCAGTATAGAAAAGAATTGGAAACAACAAGGCAGGATAAAAAAGATTTGCTACACGATGCCAAAAAAAAGTATGAAACCATGACAGATGCTGAAATTGAAAAGGCGATTCAGGAAAGCTTTTTGATGGAGCAACATGAATTAGATTTAAAGAAAAAATATTTTTTTGAGTTCAAAAAAATAATCACCAGTAAAAAAATTGCAAAACTTTATAGAGCTGAACGCCTTTGGACATTGCAATTAGTGCAGCGACTAAAAGATTTGCAACAAGAAAAATAAGGCATGAAAAATCTTGAATAATTATTCAGGATTTTTTTTTGTTTGAAAATGATTCTATATATTTGAAATGAAATAAATAGTAACCAATTAAATAAATATAAAAATGAGAGGCGTAAACAAAGTAATCTTATTGGGTCATTTAGGAAAAGACCCTGAAGTGCAAACATTTGATGGTGGCCGCATGCTAGCCAAATTCACGTTAGCTACTACTGAAACTTACAAAGATAAAGCTGGGCAAAAAGTTGAAAAAACTGAATGGCACAACATTGCTGTGTGGGGCGTACAAGCTGATATTGCTCAAAAATATTTGCGAAAAGGCACACCAATTTATTTAGAAGGTAAAATTAGCACTCGTGAATATGAAAAAGATGGCGTAAAAAAATATTTCACTGAAATTATAGCCGATACATTTAATATGTTGGGCGGTAAAGAAAATAGTTCAGGTGGAAATAACTATTCAAACAATGCACAACCAAACACCGCACAAGCTGCTCCAGCAGAGGCTTATAGCAATGATATGCCTGGTGACGATTTACCATTTTAATAATTGCTAAAAATATTTTACATTTGAGAGTTGGAAAAATAATTTCCAACTCTTTTTTTTTAACGAAACCATAGTATTTTGGATACGCAGCCTCCATCGGGAAACATTTTTAATTTACCGCTATTATTAGTTAATAATATTACACCAGCTGATCAATCAGCAATAATTGTTTATTTAGTAATCATTTTTTTTCTACTAGTTTGTAGTGCACTTTTGGCTGGTTCTGAAGTTGCCTTTTTTTCATTAACCACCAAAGAACTCACTTTACTTCGTAAAAAATATAAGCAAAGCGCACAGCAAATAATTGTAATTTTAGAACACCCCCGAAAGCTATTAGCCACTATTTTAATTGGTAATAGTTTTGTAAATATTGGTATTGCAATTTTAACTTATACTATCATTCATTTTTTTGAATTATTAAAATGGCAAGAAGTATTAATTGAAACCGTTGCAGTAACTTTTATTTTAGTATTATTTGGTGAAGTATTACCTAAAGTATATGCTTCGCAAAATAATGTAAGAGTGTGTTTGGCCATGTTTGCACCATTACGCATTATGTCGCAAATATTTTCACCCCTTAGTAATTTTCTGATTTCATTTACCAATATTATTGAAAAAAAATTATTGAGTAAAAAACAATCAGAAGTAAATACTGATGAAATAAATCATGCTATTGATTTGGCTTTGCATGATAAAACATCAAAACAGGAAATGAATATTTTAAAAGGAATTGCAAAATTTGGAACTATATCGGTAAAGCAAATAATGAAGGCAAGACCAGATATTTTAGCAGCCGATTACAGCTTTAATTTTACTGAATTAATGCAATTTGTAAATGATGCAGGCTACTCACGAATTCCAATTTTTCAAGAAGATGTGGATACCATAAAAGGAATACTTTTTACCAAAGATTTACTTCATCATTTAAATCAACCCGATAATTATAATTGGCATGAGCTAATCAGGCCGCCATTTTTTGTGCCTGAGCATAAAAAAATTGACGACTTACTAAAAGAGTTTAAAGCACTTCGCAATCATTTAGCAATAGTAGTTGATGAATACGGCGGAACCGTTGGTTTAGTAACTTTAGAAGATATTATGGAGGAAATTATTGGTGATATAAAAGATGAATTTGATGAAGGAGAAGAATTTAATTATCATAAAATAAATGAATCAACCTATGTATTTGAAGGCAAAATTTTATTGAATGATTTTTGTAGAGTAATGAATGTATCAGTTGATTTT
>JBEANU010000002.1:0-16647 GCA_041165265.1 Bacteroidota bacterium
ATACAAAACAAATAATTAGCAATTTTTATTGATTATGCTGGCGATTGATTTGGTGATAGTAAAAAATCGTAACAAAAAGCAGTATAATGGCTAATTCGAAAAAGATTATCATAGCTAAAAGAATTTGTTGCAAAGTTGAAATAGTAATGTTTCAGAACAGTGAACCAAAATTTAACAATGTGTGAATTAAAGATTTGATATTTGATACAGTTGAATTTCAGTTAACATTAAGTTTCGGTTATTTTCATTATTTATTAATCGGAATACGAAGTTCTCATAAAACCTCAAGCCTAGTTTTGCAAAAAAAAATCATGCGTTATATTACATTATCACTTATTATTTTGTTAACCACTGCTGCAAATAGTTGGGCACAAAAAACAGCAAACATATCAGGAAAAATTATAGACGAAAAAAATGCTGAATTGCTAATGGGTGCAGTTGTTTTAGTTAAGGGTACATCTTATGGTGCAGTGGCTGATATGGATGGTAAGTTTACTATTGCAAATGTACCCAAAGGTACTTATACTATAGAATGTAGCTTGTTATCTTATTCGCCCAAAACAATTACTGATGTAATTGTAAAAGAAGGTGAGGTAACAACATTATTAATTAGTTTGCAAAAAACAAGTAAAACATTAGGGGTTGTAAAAATTACTTCATCTGCCAGAAAGGAAACGAATACTGCCATTTTATTAATGCAAAAAAATAGCACTAGCGTTTCAGATGGAGTTTCGGCCGAGCTAATAAAGCGTACGCCAGATAAAAATACTAGTGATGTTTTAAAACGTGTAAGCGGCGCAAGTATTCAAGATAATAAATTTGCCATCATTAGAGGATTGAATGATAGGTATAATGCTGCCATGTTGAATGGTGCACCATTACCAAGCTCAGAGCCAGATAGAAAGGCGTTTGCATTTGATATTTTTCCTGCTAATATGCTAGATAATTTAATTATCACAAAAACAGCTACACCCGATATGCCTGCTGAATTTGCAGGAGGTATTATACAAATTAATACCAAAGATGTTCCTGAAAAAAACTTTTATTCATTAGCCATTAGTAGTGGCTACAATAATTTTACAACATTTAAAACTAAATTATATAATAACGGTGGAAGCTTTGATTGGATTGGAGTAGATGATGGAACAAGAGCCATTCCTTCTAATTTGCCTTCATCTGAAAATTATCCAATAAAAATATTAACACAAGCACAGTATGCCGAAAAAACAAATTTTGATTGGGCGATTTATAATGATAAAAAATTTGCACCTAATTTAAGTTTGCAATATTCAATGGGTGTGGTAAAACAAATTAATAAAAAACCGTTGGCTCTTATTCTGGCGTTAACCTATAGTAAAAGCAATAGTTATACAGAAACTATCAGACGAACATTTGAGAACCCAGACACTTCTGCTTCTGTAATGGTTAATGATTATTTGGATAAAGTTTATTCAACGCAAATTTTAGCAGGGGCATTAGCCAATTTTTCATTTAAATACAATAAGAACAATAGTTTTAGTTTCAAGAATTTATTTAGTATTAATTCAGATAATAGAATTACAAATAGAACGGGTGCACCTGATGCTACTATGCCTAATCCGATAGTTTTAAAATCTAATAACCGATTTTTTATTAGTAATAAAATTTATACAGGTCAATTAAGTGGTGAACATTATGAACCAAAATCAAGAATTAGATTTTCATGGTTAGCATCATTAAGTGAAATTCAAAGAAATATTCCTAATGAAAGACGGACTATTTATACAAGAAGAGATAGTATTTCAGATCCTGAATATCCAAATCCATTAGATACTGTATGGATAGCTGGTGTATCAGCTAGCAACGTAGGGCCAGATTATAGTGGTGGCATGTTTTGGTCGGAAAATAAGGAACAAGTTAGAAGTGCAAAATTAAATTTTTCAAGAGCATTTGATTTAGGAAAGGAAATAAAAAATGAGATTAAAGTGGGTATGTTTTTACAAACTCGTGAACGTAATTTTTATGCTCGTAGATTGGGTTATACTAAGTATGGTGGCTCAGGAAGTTCTGTTAAATTTAAAGATTCATTACTGTATTTACCTGAAGAAGAAATTTTTTTACCTGTAAATATGGGCAGGTTAGAAATGGTGGGCAATACTACCAAAGTTGGTGGATTTAAATTAACAGAAGCAACCAAGCCTAATGATACCTATACTGCATCATCAAAATTGAATGCATTTTATTTGATGTTGGATAATAAATATAAATTTTTAAGATTGATTTGGGGTGTTAGATACGAAGGCTTTCAGCAATTTTTAGATGCCAGAAGAAGTATAAATAAAGATGAGGATGTGCATTTAAATACTATTAAAAAAGATGTATTGCCATCAGCAAATTTTGTAATTGCATTAAATAAAAAACAAAATATTAGATTGGCTTATTCGCAAACCGTGAACAGGCCCGAGTATCGTGAATTAGCTCCATTTGCTTTCTATGATTTTAATACTAAATTAATAACTACTGGTAGCGATACTTTGAGAAGAGCCTTAATTCATAATGCTGATATTCGCTATGAAATTTATCCAGGCCGAGGGCAACTATTTTCTGTATCAGGGTTTTATAAAAAATTTATTGACCCTATTGAACAAATATTAGCACCATATGCTGAGAACGAAATAAGTTTTGCAAATTTACCTAGTGCTCAAAACTATGGTGCTGAATTGGAGTTCAGAGTTTTATTAGCTGCATTATTTAAAAAAGATTCAGTAAAAATATTAAACAATATTACTGCATTTTCAAACTTATCTGTAATTCGCTCAACTGTAAATACAGGTGGTAAATCTGGTATTGGTGATTCAATAAGGCCTTTGCAGGGGCAATCTCCATATGTATTTAATGCAGGGGTACAATACTTAAGTGAGAAAAATGGAATTTCAATTTCACTAAATTTTAATAGAGTAGGCGCAAGAATTTATGTTGTTGGTAATGAAAACGAGGCAGCTCTTTGGGAAGCGCCACGTTCATTTTTAGATTTTCAATTAGCAAAATCTTTATGGAAGAATAAGATTGAAATTAAATTAAACGCACAAAATATAGTAGCACAAAATCAGAATTTTTATCAAAATAGAACATTTGGTGAAACCTCAGATGTAAAAGGTTTTGAAACATCAATTAACAAAATTTTTGTTGGAGATGCGCAAAATAAAAATGAATACAAAAAAGGTGTTGATGATTTAAGGTGGTCATCAAAACTAGGTGCTGTTTATTCAATTTCTTTATCTATTAAATTATAAGAACTTCTTATTTATTTCAAAAACCGATTTAGCTTTTATGAGCTACATCGGTTTTTGATTTTTAGGGGAATAGGTAACATTAAGTTTTACTTATTATAATACCAAAATAACTTACCAATAACGCTCAAAACATTTACTAAATCTTTCTTTGTTGCATAAAAAAAGCCAACAATTTTTTTAACAAAAATAAAATCAAACAAACAAAAATCATTTACAAAATGAAAATCAACAAACTTTTATCTACGGCAATCGTTGCATTAGTATGCAACTTTGCTTTTGCACAATCATTCTTTGTGCCAACAACTTATCGTGGTGCATTTGCTCCATCCCCTGCTGTTGCTTGGACTACAGGTTGGACAAACTTCGACCCACATAATGCAATTTACCCAACTGCTACTGTTACTGTAAATTCAAACATTACAAGTAACACAACTTGGACAACAGGAAACACTTATTTATTATCTGGTCAAATTTATGTTACAAGTGGTGCTACATTAACTATTCAACCTGGTGTAAAAGTATTAGGTGACAAATCGGCTACTGGTGCATGTTTAGTAATTACTAAAGGTTCAAAAATTCATGCAGTTGGTACAGCTACAGCTCCAATTGTATTTACATCCAATCAAGCTAAAGGAAATCGTGCTACTGCTGACTGGGGTGGTGTTGTTATTTTAGGTAAAGCTACCATCAACCAAAATGGTGGTACTGGTGGTAATGGTACTGCAAACATTGAAGGTTTTGCAGCTTCATCATTAACTGAATTTGGTGGTGGTACTTCACCAGATGATAATGATAACTCAGGTGAATTGCAATATGTACGTATTGAATTTGGTGGTTATGTATATGCACCAAATAAAGAAATTAATGGTTTAACAATGGGTGGTGTTGGCCGTGGTACTACAATTGACCATATTCAAACATCATTTACAAATGATGATGCTTACGAATGGTTTGGTGGTACAGTTAACTGTCGTTATTTAGTTTCTTATCGTGATTTGGATGACTGTTTTGATACAGACTTTGGTTATTCTGGCAATGTTCAATTTGGGTTAGCTTTAAGAGATCCATCTATTGCTGATAATCCTTCGGTTTCTGTATCAGAAGGTTTTGAATCGGACAATGATGCAACTGGTTCTACATCAACTCCAAAAACAAAAGCAATTTTTTCAAACATTACTTTAATTGGGCCATATAGAGGAAATTTATCTTCAACAGTTGCTTCTGGTTATGAAAGAGGTGCTCGTATTCGTCGTAATTCTGAATTAAAAATTTTTAATACTGTTTTTATGGATTTTAAAAAAGGTGTTCACTTTAGCGATGCAGCTACTGAATCAAACTATAACAATGGTTTAGCAAAATTTTCAAATAATATTATTGCCGGTTGTATTACTAACATTGTAAATACAAATACAACTACCATTAATAATTTGAATGCTGGAAATACTTTCACTTCATCAACTGGTACATCTATTTTAACTGCTCCTTATACTACTACAACTACTGGCGCATATACTGGAGATTATCGTCCGGCTGCAAGTTCAATTGCTTTATCAGGCGCAAGTTTTTCTGATGCAAGTTTTTCTGGTTTAGTATTAAATACACCTGCTGTTGGTTTTGATTCAATGCATATTTGCAAATTATCTACCGCTCCAACTTTAACTGCTACCGCATCTGCTGGTTGTACTATTAAATGGTGGGGAACTTATGCTACAGGTGGCGTTTCAACTGGCACAACTGCTCCTACAGTTTCAAATGTTGCTTCTAAAACTTATTATGTTTCTCAAGTAAATAGTTTAGGCGTTGAAAGTGCAAGAAGAGGAATTAAAATTACTATCGATCCATTAGTGGCTACTCCAGCATCTATTACTGGTAGAACAATTGATTTATGTACTGGTGTTTCTTATATGTATTATGTAACAACTCCAGCTGCTAACGCAACAAGTTATACCTGGACAATGCCTGTAGGAGCTACCTTAGTATCTACTTCAACTATTGGTGATACTGCTTGGATTTCTTATGACAATACATACACAGTTAGTGTAATTACAGTTAAAGCTAACAACTATTGTGGTTCAAGTGCTCCAAGAGTTTTGAAAACAAAGGCTAAGCCTGGAACTCCAGTAGCAATCTCTGGGTCTTCAATGGTTTGTAGTAGTGTTGGTTCTTCAACTCCATTAACTTATACAATAGCTGGTGTTTCTGGTTTTTCTAACTATACATGGTCAGTTCCAACAGGGGCTACTTTAGTATCTGGTCAAGGTACAACTTCTATTGATGTAACTTTTCAAACTGGATTTTTAGTGGGTATAATTGCAGTTCAAACAACTGGAACTTGCCAATCAAGTTTATCACGAGTTTTCAAAACTTATGTAAAACCTGCTGCTTTGCCAACTACATTAGTTTCAGGCAATACCACAATTTGCAGCACAGGTAGTACAGAAGTTTATACAGTAAATTCAGTTTTAGGTGCTACATCTTACAATTGGGTTGTACCAGCAGGTGCCTCAATTTTAAATGGTCAAGGAACAGATTCAGTTACTGTATCATTTAGTTCATCAGTAGTTAATGGTTCTTTAATTAAAGTTCAAGCTGTTAATGCTTGTGGTGCAAGTGCTTTCAAAACTGCTACAATCAATGTTATAACTTGTGTAGCTCGTATGGCTTCATCAAACAATGTTACACAAAGCCAAGTAAAAGAATATTCTACTTCATTATTCCCTAACCCTGCTACTAATAAATTCACAGTAAATTATGTTTCTGAAAATGCTTCTGAAATCATGATTTCAGTTTATGATGTATTAGGTAGAAAAGTTTCTGAATCTAAAAATTTAGTGTCTAATGGTTCTAATTCAATTGTTGTTAATTGCGAAAACTTTAATGCTGGTGTTTATACAGTTAAAGTTATCAATACTACTACTAACGCAACTGAAACATTGCAATTAGTAAAGTAATTTTTTAAAAAGAGTGGTTTAATGAAAAAAGGAGTAAACAAATATTGTTTACTCCTTTTTTATTATCAACCCAATCTAATACTTATCAATTACAAAACATTCAATTAACAATAACGAAATATGGCGCTAATAAATTTGCGCCCAATCAAATATGATAGATATTCATTCACATATTTTACCAGGATTAGATGATGGTGCACCTGACATGAAAACAGCATTGTTATTGTGTAAAGGCTTAATGGAATTAGGCTTCAAAGGTGTAATTGCAACACCCCATATCATTAGTGATGTGTATCCTAATTCAGAACAAAAAATTAAATCAATTTTTGAAGAATTAAAAATTGCTATTCATCAAAACGAAATTGATTTGAAAATTAATGTGGCTGCTGAGTATATGTTAGATGATACTGTATTAGCAAAAATTAATAAAGATTTTCATTTGCTATCGTTTCCTGATAAAGGGTTATTAGTTGAATTCTCCTATGCCCAAGAACCACATTCCATTACTGAATACACTTTTCCAATTTTATTAAAAGAATACAAAATGGTGTTGGCTCATCCTGAGCGATATAGTTATTGGCATACAGATTTAAGCCATTTTGAATCGCTTAAAGATTTAGGTTTTATGTTTCAGATTAATGCACTAAGTCTTACAAATTATTATGGAAAGCAAGTAAAAGAAATAGCTCAATGGATGCTCAATAAAAAAATGGTAGATTATATAGGCACTGACATTCATCATGAACGGCATTTAAAATCGCTACTACAACACTTTGGCAACAACGGTTTGCAGGAGTTAATAGAAAAATATCAATTAAAAAATCAACATCTTGAACTGCATTAAACACAATAGTAACATTGTAATAATTTTACTTTTTGTAATTTTTTTATCGAGCTGCATCAACTCAAAAAAAATTTACTACTTGCAAAATGTAATGGATACTACATTTCATTCAACTAAAAATAAATTACCTTTTATTAACAGGGGCGATCAGCTTTATATTTTTGTAAGTAGCTTAAATACTGATGCTTCAGCAGTTTATAATCTCCCCAACTTTTCAGTAGCATCATCAAATATGCAACAAGGGCAAACACAAAATAATCCTGTAGCAGGTTATTTGGTAGATGATAATGGCGAAATTTCAATGCCCAAAATTGGATCTATAAAAGTAGCAGGATTTACTTTTTCGCAATTAAAAGATACCATTCAAAATAAATTGAAAGATTATTTAAAAGAGCCAATTGTTAGCGTTAGATTATTGAATTTTAAAATTACTGTACTTGGTGAAGTACGCAACCCTGGTACATTTACAGTGCCGTATGCAGATGTGAATATTTTGCAAGCACTGGGTATGGCTGGCGATTTAACCATTAACGGTGTTAGGCAAACGGTATTATTAGTACGTGAAACTGATAAAGGTAAAACCACTTATCGAATTGATCTTACCAACAAAAATCTGCTTCATCACCCAGCTTATTTTTTAAAAAGTGGTGACGTGATTTATGTTGAACCTAACAAAACAAAAATGAATACCAGTTCTACTTTTTTTCAAGTGTGGCCTGCCGTTGCAAGTGCACTTACCTTGTTTATTCTGATAGTAAATAATATTAAAAAATAATGCACGAATCAATCGAAACTGAAAAACAAAAATCAATTACTGAAATTTTTATTTCAAGCAGAAAACATTTTATTTCTTATTGGCGATTGTATTTAGTTTGCTGTTTGATTGGTGTACTATCGGCTATCATTTATTTAAGATATACATCATCAGTTTATACAGCTCAATCAAAAATTTTAGTAAAAAGTGATAATAAATCATTTGGTGTTGGAAGTGGTGGCGAAGGAGCCGAATTGGATATTTTTGGAAATGGCAAAGTGGTTGAAAATGAATTAGAGATTATTAAAAGCCGCCCTGTAATTGAGGAAGCTGTTATTACATCAAATAGTTTGGTTAAAATTTTTAGAGACGCACGAATACTAAATGTACCCATGAATTCGGCTTTTCCATTCAAACTAATGCCATTACATCCCGATTCAATCTCAACATCAAAGCCTTTAAATTTGCATTTTGATGTGGCATCAAAACAATTCAGTATTAACAAAAAATTTTATTTATTACTTCCCTTTCAATTAATTGTTTTGGAAGGAAAAGATACATGCAAAGTGGAGTGCAATATTCAACAATTAGTAAATTGGAACAAGGCCGATTTTAAAATTCAAATCAATTCAATGAATGATGAAATCAATCAAATTATTCAGCATTTAGAAGTAAAACAAACAAGCGCTGCCACATCAATTATTGAACTTACTTTAAAAACTGAAGAACCATCACAAGGTTTACAATTATTAAATTCAATTGTGAAAGCATATAACAGAGCAGCTTTGGCTGAAAAGCGCATGATTGCTCAGTTTACTTTAAATTTTATTGAAGATAGATTAGCCTTAGTTTCAACTGAATTAGATAGCGTTGAAAAGAATTTGGAAAGATTTAAATCAAAAAATGAAATTGTAGATATCAGTGAGCAAAGCAAAGTTTTTTTAGCTGCCGTTCAAATACAAGATCAAGAACTAAATAAAATTGGAATTCAACTTAGCGTATTAGATGAAGTTGAAAAATATATTAAAGGCAAAGGTACAAATCCTGGCACTGTGCCCTCGTTGGTGGGTATTGAAGACCCTATGTTAATTGGTTTATTACCTAAATTATATGAAGCTGAATTTCAATGGAACAAACAAAAACAAGTAACTGGTGTAAAAGATGATGCTACTATTATTATGTACGAAAACGTACTTCAATTAAAAAAAAGTGTAAGAGATGTAATAGTGAATTTGCGGAATAATTTATTAGCTGCTCAAAAAAAAATAAATAGCAATTTAAAATTACAAAACAACTTATTGAAGAAGGTACCAAGCAAAGAAAGAGCATTGGTAAATATTAGCCGACAGCAAGCTATAAAAAACTCAATTTATACTTTATTATTAGAAAAAAGAGAAGAGTCGGCCATAGCATTTGCTTCAACAGTAAGCGATACTAGATTGATTGAACCCAGCTACTGTACTGGCGTGCCTGTTAGTCCAAAAAAATCAATGATATATATTATTGGGTTGGTTTTAGGAATTTTAGTTCCATTCATTTATATTTTTATTCGTGAAAAACTGAACACAAAAATTCAGTTTAAATCAGATATTCAAGATATTACATCACTACCCATTTTGGGTGAAATTTTGTATGATGATGAACATCAAGATTTTGTAATTTCTGAAAAATCACGTTCAGTAATTGCCGAGGCTTTCCGAGCTGTAAGAACCAAATTAAATTATTACGTGAATGCAAAAGACAAAAAGGTATTATTAGTTAGTTCAAGCATTCCGGGTGAAGGAAAATCTTTCTTCACTTTAAATTTAGGACGAAGTTATGCCCTCACCGGCCGAAAAACAATTTTGATTACTTCCGATATGCGCAAGCCATCCTTACATAAGGTTTTCAAGCTTTCGGTTAAAAAAGGATTGAGTAATTTTTTAGTGAATATGGCTTCGCCTTCTGAAATAATTTATGAAACAGGATTAGAGAATTTATATATTATTCCGGTTGGTCCGTTGCCGCCCAATCCTTCTGAATTACTATCTGGCAATAAAATGAGTGAACTAATTCATACACTTAGAAATGATTTTGATTTGATAATTATTGATACGCCACCTTTGGGCTTAATCTCTGACCCAGAATTGATGGCACCCTTGGCAGATGCATGTGTTTTTCTTACAAGGCATGACCATACACAGAAAGAAATTTTTGAAAAAGTGATGCATGATATTTCCCGAAATGGTGTATTTAAAAATATCAGTTTAATTTTTAATGGTGTAAAAACAAAAGGTTTGGGCTACCGAAATTACTATGGTTACGGCTATGGTTATGGTTACAAATATTTGTACGGACAAGAAAAAAATGCTTCAAGTTGGCTCTTATGGCTTAAAAGACTACTTAAGAAATAATTAGATGGTATTTGTTAAATAAAATTTACAAAACTGCGATGTATGAAAAAAATCTTTCTACTTTTTTGTTTTCTTTTCACAAGCCATTTTATAAAGGCGCAGTGCGTTACTTCTAATGATAGTATTTGGGTGCCATTATGCCAAGAAGACATATTTGTTTATAATTCAGATACTTTACATCATGCCTATGATTCAACATTTGTTTTTAAGGGCGATACCATTTTATATCGAGGAGAATTTTATGATACTTTGACAAACTATGTAGGATGCGATTCGATTTTTAAAATAAAGCTTGAGTTGATGGAACCTTATACTTATGAATTTTATGAAAATTCAACGTGTCAAGCAGATTACACATATAAATACGTTTCGGCTGGCAACGGTTTTTTATGTCATTCTAGAAAGGTAAACATTCAATACTATTCTATAAAACCGATGCCAGTATTATTTATTATGAATGACACTATTTTTCTTAACGATACTGCTAAATATAATGGCAATTATTTTCCCGGTATTGAGTCGCATTTATCTTTACTTGATTGTGATTCAAGCAAAGAGTATTGTTGGTTTTTCCCTTTAAATTTTAATATCCCTGGATGTACAATTAAGATTCCTATTAATTTTCTCATTCCGAATTATTGTAATAAGCTGCATTCAGGAAACTATAAATTTAGTGTTAAAAATTCTACTTCAAACTACTATCCTTCTTGGGTTTCTACTTTATATGACGTTGAGTGTACCAGTTATTCAGATTGTGTATTTATTGACGTTTTAAATATTTCTGGTAAAAGTGAACTCAAACAAATTAACGGCAGACTGAGAATTTTCCCCAACCCATGCACCGATGAGTTAATAATTTCAAACTTAGATTTAAAGATTAAAAAAGTAGAGGTGATAAATGTTGTAGGTCAAGTTGTATTCACTCAACTAATTAGTAATGCAACTACGCAATCCATCAATATTTCTTCTATGGCGCAAGAAATTTATTTATTAAAGTGTATTGATCAAAATGGTATGGTGCAGCAAATAAAATTTGTAAAACAGTAATTTCTAAAAAGGCGAAAATATAAATGCTGCAATTATCAAAATAATTAGCAACAGATTTTGGGGTTGGAATAAAAATTTTAGCACAAAATCTTTCAACATTTTTTCATGTGCTAATTGTGCAATAGCTACAAAGCTTGTTGAACTAAAAATTACCCAAGGCAACGATTTAAAACCAAATAATCGAAAACAAAACCAACAACCTAAGCCCATTATTATCAGGTTTAGTAAACTATAAAATGTTATCCATTTTGTTTTGCCCGATGCTGAAATTAATGAGCCGTAGTAATTATTTCGCCATAAACAGATTAATAAAAATATTTTAAAAATGGGTACCGCTGCAATCAATTTTGTAGAATAGATTAATACAAAAATTGTTTTGGCAAAAATCATAAGTATTAATAAAATAGGGTAAGTAATTTTAGATACTTTATTAGTAATCAAAATCCAAAGTTGAATAGCTTGTTGTTTCCTATTTTCTTTTAATAAAGCCACATACTTAGGAAATGTACTTTGCGAAAATGATGCACTAAGCATCGAAAAAATAGGAATCTCTAAAGCACCAGCGGCATAAATTCCAAACATCGAAAGTGTTGTGTATTTGCTCACAATTGTTTTATCTAAATTGGAAATAATTAAGCTCATGAATGTTGCTAAATACAATGGAAAACCAATTTTTAAATAATCAATAAGCCTTTGAAGTGTAAAATCGATTTCAAAATTCAAATGTTTAGTAAGCAAAAAATTAAGCAATGATGGAATTAAAAAAACGATGCTCACTATAATTGCAAAAATCAAAATGATATTTTTAGTATGAATTTGAAGATGAAAAAAAGCAATACCAATAAGTGATAATATGGCTATGAATATAGCTACTACAGTACCTTTTAGATAAACATCGGTTTTGTGTTCATTTACTAATTGATACCTAAGCACACGGTTTATAGTAATGCTGCAAAACAAAAGTGCAAATACTTTTGCTACATTATTTAATAGCGGATTATGAAAATAAACTTGTAAAATTGCCCTACCAAACAATACACTAATAAGGGCTACAAATACAGTAAGCAACAATAAATAACCAATCATTGAGGTATGATGTAGTTTAGATTTTTCAGGCTCATAAGCAATAAAATATTTGTATCCTTCGGGCAATCCGAAGGCTACAATAGGAAGTATTAGATTGATTAGTATCTGCAGTTGCTTCCAAGTGCTAAATATTTCAACAGTAAATTTTCGGGCAATTACAAAATCAAATAATAAAAATAATAGAGTTAGCAATCCTTGCCCAATCAATAAGTTTAGTGTGGCTCCTTTAAAGGTATTGGAGTCAAAAATTTTATGTAAATATTGTTTCATTTTGCATTGCAAAATTAGAATTACACAATTATTTGATGAGAATTGAATGTTATCAAAATGCTACTATTTTTAAGAATTTGTTAATGTAGCGGTGTTGTAAAGAACTCTATTTTTGCCAAACATTTTTTTGAATCAATGAATGAATCATTTGAAAAAGATTTAACCTGGAATAGTGCTTTGTATTTGCATGGTGATGAGCAAGAACGATACGAACAAACAATGCAAGCAATTCCGTTTAACTGCGAAACACTGTTAGATGTAGGTGCAGGTAATGGGGCATTTCTTCACTTGTTAGAACAACAACATTCAAAAATAAAATTGAGTGGAATTGAATATACAATTGGCGGAATTCGAAATAAAATTTGCAATGCCAAAATTCATCAAGGTTCAATAGATAAATTGCCTTTTGATGATCAATCAGTTGATATTGTTTCGGCTTTAGAAGTAATTGAACATTTGCCAGTTGATGTATATAAAAACGGGTTGATTGAATTGCAACGGGTAGCAAAAATGTTTATTTTAATATCCGTTCCGTATCAGGAAAATAGAGTAACAGTGGAATGCCCCAATTGCGGTTGTGGCTTTAATCCTAATACGCATGTACGCTCGTTTAATGATGAAAAGATTAAAAATTTATTTACCGATTTTGATTTACTAACGATGAGAGCAATGGGGAAGAAAAGAGAAATGTATTTTGGTAAATATAGAAGATTAGCAAAAAATTGGTTTGGTGATAAAACATTTCCACAGCAATGCGTTTGCCCACAATGTCATTTTTCAAAAACAGGGCAACAGCAGCATGAAAGCAACATTGCTGGAAATATTGCGCAGCCCCAAGGATATATGCGGTTAATAAAAAAAATATTTTTCTATAACACCCCTCGGTGGTATTTAGCTATATACGAACGAAAACACAATTTAAAATGAAATTGATTTATCTAATTATTCAATTTTATTTTCATTGCAAAGGCATGTGTTTTATGGTTTTGTATCGGATGTTGTACCCACAATTATCAATCGGCGTAAATGTTGTTTTCAAAAACCAACCTTATGTATTTCTTACCAATAAAAGTAGTATTGTGTTAGCTGATAATGTTGTTATTAATTCTTCCAATTTTGGTTATCATATCAATATGTATCAACCTTGTAAACTAATGGCAGATGGAAATCAATCAAAAATAGTAATAGGAAAAAACACAAGAGTTCATGGCTCGTGTATTCATGCACAAAAAAAAATTACTATTGGTGAAAATTGTTTGATTGCTGCCAATTGCCAAATTATTGATTCAAATGCTCATTGCTTGCAAATGAAAAATCCTGAAAACAGAATTCATACTATTGATGAAGCTCGTGAAATTTTTATAGCCGATAATGTATGGATTGGAGCAGGTACAACAGTTTTGCCCGGAACTACTATTAATCATGGAAGTGTGATTTCAGCAAATAGTGTAGTAAAAGGAATTGTGCCTGCCAATTGCTTATTTGGCGGAAATCCTGCAAAACTTTTAAAACAATATTAAGTGAAAAAAGTGCTTCTCATATCCTATTCATTTCCACCATCAAATGCGCCAGCAGCTCAACGTACCTATTACTTCGCAAAATATTTACATCAATATAATATCGATTGTTATGTGCTAACCACCTCAAAAAATATTTCCTCGTTAGGCTATGGAAACTCAATGAATACAAGTGGAATGAACATTATTGATACATCAAAAAATAAAAGTAATCTCATTTCAAAATATAACCATCAAAGAAAAACATCAAAAGATATTATTAAAAATACATGGTTGAAAAAATTAGCAACACATCTTTTATTTCCTGATAGAGGTATTATTTGGCTGCCTAAAGCACTGCAATATGGAGCAAAATTTTTGAAAGAAAATAAAGATGTAAAATTTATTTATGTAACTGCACCCTCATTTACAAATTTTTTAATTGGACTAATTTTAGTAACGCTATTTAATAGAAAATTGGTTTCAGATTTTCGAGATTTTTATGTGGTAAACGGCTTGTTTAAAAGAGTATTTCCATTAAATTATTTGGATAAAAGTTTAGAAAGATGGGCAATGAAAAAATCATCAGCGCTTTTATTTATTTCAAATAATATGAAATCGGTTTATGAAAAAAAATTTTCATTTATTAAATCAAAAAGTCATTTGATTTATAATGGTTTTGATGAAGGCGATTTTATTCATTTGATGAAAAACGAAAATCAACCAACAGATAAATTGCGGATTTTTTATGCTGGGTCGCTTTACTCTGAATCCAAACATCCAAGAGATATTTTTCAATTGTTAGATATTTTAAAAGAGTTGATAAAGAAAGATTTAATTGATAAAGAAAAAATTTCAATTAAAATTGCCGCACCTATTTCACATGAAATACTGCAACATATAAAAGCACATTCACTTCATTCAAACATAATACTATTGGGCGTTATAAAACGAGAAGAGGCATTAATAGAAATGCAAAATGCTAATTTGTTTTGGCATATTTTAGGAAATTCAAAACAAGATATGGGTGCAATTCCAATCAAAACATTTGAATACATGGCTTCTGAAAATCCTATTCTGTTTTTTGTTCCCAAAGGAGCTGAGTTAGAAAAAATTGCCAATGAATATCAATTAGGTTATGTGGCCTATTTAGATGAAAAATATTTTGAACATAATTGTTTAATTGTGCTTAAAGCTTATCAAGAAATTATTACCGAAAAAAGAAAATTAAAATTTGAAATAACTAGATATGAAAAATTTACAAGAAGATTTCAAGCACAACAATTAGCAAAAATATTAACAGCACTATCTCATTAGCAATGGACGTATATGATTTATTAATCGGTTTTTTTATTCTTACATCCTTTATCACACGTACATTTGGTGGTGATGATGGTTTGATTAGTAGAATTATAGTAGCTGATATATTTGGAGCTTTAGCTATTGTTACATTTATTTTGGTCGGAAAAAAATTTATAGCCTCAGGCAAAGTTCAATCAGTTTGGTTTTTGATGGCATGCTTTGCCATTGGTATTTTATGGTCATTTGAACCTCTCAAATCTTTAATTGAGGTTATTATTTTAGTTTTCTTAACCCTAATATTTAGTACACTAATTTCTTTTTATAATTCACCTCAAAAATTTACACGATTAATTTTATTGTTTTCGTGGTCGTCATTAGTAGGTTCTATCATTGGGTTATATGATTCATTTATTGGCGGACATGGATTGCCAAGAATATTTCCTGAAAGAGCTATGGGTGAAGCATTAAGCGGTTTTAGAAATGCAGGTCAAGCAGGGGCTTACATGCTAATTTCTATTTCAGTATTATTTGCTTTTTATAATTGTGGTTTGTTTTTACAACTTAATCGAAAACAAAAAAACACAATTCGGTTTAGTTTATTTTTTTCATTTCTATTTTTTTTGACTACAGGAAAAATAGCAGCTTACATTGGTTTAATGGCTGGTCTATTTTGTTATTTCATTTATAAACGAAACTTAAAAGTGGTAGTAAGCGCTGTAGCAATTGGCGTAGTAGTTTTTTTTATTTTAAATTATATGCAGTTAAGTTCACCCATAATTTACAACCGATTAGAACAAAAAGTAAAAACAAGAATTGTTGAACCTTATGAAGGAAAAGAAAATAATGCTGGTACAAATTTTTTAAAATCAAATTTTGGCGGTGCCTTGCAATCCTTTACTGATAATCCTTTTACGGCTTCGGGCATCGGTGGTTTTATGGGCAGATATGGTAGATATGAAGTACATAGTACATATTTAAAAATAATAGGCGAAACAGGTTTGATTGGAATAATTGGCTACATGATTTTTATAATTTCATTTCTTCGATTTTTTATGATTCCAAAACAAACTTCAATAAATAACCCATATGCCACTTTTTTAAAAGAATTATTCCCTTTAATTATTGGATGTTTAATAAGTTGGGGTTATACCTATCACTTACGCAAAAGGGAATTTTGGATTATGTATGCCATTGTATTTATTGCTTACAGGTTAATGAAAAAATGGGAATTA
>JBEANU010000003.1:0-4086 GCA_041165265.1 Bacteroidota bacterium
AAGATATAATTCAACTTTTTGTATATTTCTACAATTCTATTAGGATTTCGCTGGGTGACACATAACTCATAAATATACGCTCCTTCCAAAAGTATTATTTTCTTTTTATTCTTTTAAAAAAAATCAAAATGCGAATCATAAAATTAGGATAGGCTTTAAACCATTCATTGCCTTTTATACCAAAGTGAAAAACAAAAAAAAAGCCTCATTCAATGAGGCTTTTTAGGAGGTATTAAAATTAGATTATGGAAAAATACCCAATTGTAAATAGCTATCACCAATTTTGTTGATGGCATTTACAAAAGCAGCAGTTCTTAAATCATCTATTTTTTTATTGGCTTTATATATTTCACGAATCTCGTGATACGAGCCAATCATAGTATCTTCTAATCCTGAATAAACTAAATCAATTTCATCAGGACCGTGTGCTAAAATACTTCTTTCAGAAGCACTTACCTTTTTGCCAGTTAATCCTTCAACAGCCGAAATCATATTAGCGTTTGAATTTTCTTGAAAACGTTTTTCCATACGTCCATATCTTACGTGGCTTAAGTTTTTCAACCATTCAAAATAAGATACTGTAACACCACCTGCATTTAAGTACATATCAGGCATTACTACAATTCCTTTTTTAATTAAGATAGCATCAGCATCAGGTGTTAAAGGGCCATTAGCCGCTTCACCAACTATTTTAGCTTTAATTTTTGGAGCATTTGCGCCATCAATTACATTTTCTAAAGCAGCAGGAATTAAAATATCGCAATCAGCTTCTAATACATCACTTGCTTTTTTAGAAGTTTTGCTAGCGCCTTTATAATTTAAAATTGAACCAGTTTCTTGTTTGCATTTAAATACTGCATCTACATCTAATCCTTTAGGATTGTAAACTGTTCCTTCCATTTCGCTTAATGCTACTATGATAGCACCATGTTTTTGGAAGAAGTAAGCAGCATGATACCCCACATTACCTAAACCTTGTACCGCAACACGTTTGCCTTCAATACCAACTGACATTCCTAATTTTTTCATTTCGTCAGCTTGGTTACACATTTCACGAATACCGTAAAATACACCTAAGCCTGTAGCTTCTTTTCTACCACGAACACCACCTTGAGCAATTGGTTTACCAGTAATACAACCAGCTGCATCAATTTCACCTGGTTTCATTGAAGTGTAGGTATCCAATATCCAACCCATTTCACGTTCGCCACTACCATAATCAGGAGCAGGAACATCAATACCGGGCCCAATAAAATTTTTCTTAATTAACTCAGCCGCATATCTACGAGTAATTCTTTCTAATTCTTCAACAGAGTAATCTTTAGGATTAATTTTAATACCGCCTTTACCACCGCCAAATGGAACATTTACTGTTGCACATTTGTAAGTCATTAACGATGCTAAAGCCATTACTTCATCTTGATTTACGCCAAGGCTATAACGGATACCACCTTTACAAGGTAATTTGTGATGACTATGTTGTACACGATAAGCTTCAATTACTTTTACTTCGCCTTTTATTTTAACAGGAAAGCGCATTTGATAAACGCTATTACAAGCTTTAATTTGTTCTAATAAACCGGGTTCGTAAGTAGTAAATTTAGCAGCTTTATCAAATGAACGTTCTACGCTTTGAAAAAAGCTGTAATCTGCATGTGAATTTGATGGTTTTTTTGCCATGGTTTTTAAAAAATGATTATTGTTTTTTTTGTGAATCTATTTCTTTTTCAACGGTAGTAATTTTTTTATCGATAGTAATTAAGTAAATTAATAATCCCAACATAATAGTTGAAATTACGGCTACTACTACCCAAATTTTACCTTCGGAGCGCATTGCATCAGCCATATCGGCTGCAAATGTTTGATGGCTAATTAGCATTAGCACTGTCAAAGCGGCTATTTTATTGATGTTTTTAAAAAGTTTCAACTTTAATTTTTAAAAATGAGAGGGCAAACGTAACTTAAAAAGATTAATTAAGCAATATTCAGTGGTTTCTATTTTATTAACACCAAATTGTGTTGTACTAATATTATACAATTTTTTACGTATTTCAATCCTATCTATTCAGTTATAATTTTGTTGAAATAATTTATTTATCAAATGAAAACAATACTAATAACCACCACCATTATTGCCGCCACATTATTATTTGCTTGTCAGAAAACGGAGTTTATTTGCACCTGCAATACTACCGATAGTTCAGGCGCTACTGAAAGTTTAACATCAGTTACAAGTTTGCCAGGCTCACATGATCAAGCCAAAGCAAGTTGCCAAAAATTATCTACCACCAACGGCACTAAATCAACTATTTGTAGCATGTAAAAAAAGAGGATATTTACACTTGTATTTCAAGCCCAACCAGCTCAACATCAGTATTTACAATTACCAAAACAACTAAAGCAGTTGCTTAGGCGAATTGTGCAAGTATTTCTGAAACTGATAATGGTGTAACTTATACCCCGAACTTGCACTTTAAAATATTTTTTTAATAATTTGTTCATTAAAAGGTCAGCTTCATTTAATTGAAGTTGACCTTTTTTATTTTCTTTGTTACATGAAACGAATATTTTGTATTGTTTTATCAATTATAGTTGGTGCCGTATTTTTATTTTCAGGCTATTCAAAGCTTTTTCCTATTGAGCCATTTCAATTTAATTTTATTGCAATTGGCGTTGCTAACTGGCTTACAGCACCTGTAATTGCAAGGCTTTTAATTGCTATTGAATTTTTTTTAGGCACTTTGTTAATATTAAATTTTCGGTTACCACAATTTACTTTGAAAGCAGTAATTGGGATATTATTATTTTTTACATTGTATTTATTATTTCAAATCATTACTGAAGGCAATCAAGGCAATTGTGGTTGTTTTGGCGAAATGCTTAAAATGACGCCTTTGCAATCTATCTTTAAAAATATAGCAATGCTTGTTATTGTTGTTTTTTTATTGATATCCAAACATTCAGTTAGTTGGAAATGGAATAATGAAATATACTTCATTGTAGCTACCACAGCCATTTTTGTTACCGTTGGTTTAAATCCGTTTGATTATAATGCAGCAAAAATTGTAAAAGATGAAATTACAAATTTGCCATTGCCAACTGATACTTTATACCATTCAAAAAATACCATTCCGCCTACTATTGATTTAAAAAAAGGGAAGCAGATTGTTTGCTTTTTTAGTTTGAAATGTAGGCACTGTTTGGATGCAGCTTTTAAAATTAATATCCTTAAAAACCAAAACCCACAAATGCCTTTTTATTATATTTTGGGTGGCGTAAATGAAAACTTACAACCTTTTTTACAGCAATCAAAACATAAAAATGTGCCCTATACTTTATATAATGATATGTATTTTTTTACCATGTGTGGTGGTGCTTATCCTGGCATTTATTATTGTGAAAATGGAAGGATTAAAAAAAAGGGAAATATTTATACATTAAATGCTGAAAGTATTAATAAATGGTTGATGGAAAAATAAATTAAATTGAATATTACTTTTTATTTACTTTCGCACAAAATTAAATTCTAACTTAAAAATCTAAATTAAAAAAAATGAAAAAAATCGTTTTCTCAATGTTCGCAATTGTATTTGCTGCCATGATGTTTGCAGCTTGTACAAAAAATCCAGCTAAAGTATTGCCACGTAAAGATGGTATTTGGAGCTACACAGCTACTTCAACAGATGCTTCGGGAACTACTACAAGTTCAGGAAAAATGACATTTACTGAAACTGCAGTTACTTTAACTGATGCATCTCTTTCAGGGGTTAATTTTTCAGGTACTTGGAGTTATGATAAATCAGGCAAAAAAGTAACAGTTACTTTTTCTGGTTCATCTTCTATTTATGCTGTTTCAGATTATACTCGTAAGAAAGAAACATGGACATTATCTGAAAATGGAACAACTGATGTTATTAAATTAACTAAAGACTAATCTACTCGATTACTATAAAAAAGGTCAGCTAAACATTAGCTGACCTTTTTTATTTTGTAAACATTTCAAAAACAATTTACATTTTGGTTTTCAAAAATTACCTTTGATAAAATTTAGAAAAGAATAATGAATAATAGAACAATCATCATAGC
>JBEANU010000004.1:0-4786 GCA_041165265.1 Bacteroidota bacterium
CTTGTTTTCTGTAATTTAGGTCTCCCAAATTGACTAAAAGTTGAGGGGTATATTGTCCATAGATAAAAACCTTATGATAATATTTTAAGGCAGAATCAATATTTTGGCATTTGATGTAATAATAATTTCCCAATTGCATAAATACAAGTTCACTGTCTTTTGTACAAGCGACTTCATAATAATATTTTAGTGCTTCAATAGTTTTTCCTAACTTCATTAACTTATCCGCTTTGTCTATTTTATCTGAATTACTCATGCATGAGAAAAGAGAAAAAATAATGACTCCTAATAATAAATTTATGTTTTTCATTTGCTAAAAGTGGAAATTTAAAATTGAATTATTATTTTGTTTTTGAGGAATTGCAAAAGTAGCTCGAATGAAAAGAACAGGTTTGTTTTTGTCAAAATCTTGCCTAATTAATAGTGCATTTGTTTTAGCAGAGTTAGTTTTGTAAGTTTGGGATATTAAAGCATCAATAGTTGCAAATTTTCCAGCTTTTGCGTCTTTTAAAATAGATAAACTTACATCACCGTAAACGCTAAGCTGTTGCTCGTTGTCGCCAAGCTGCCGCATAGCTTTTGAGCGTTGGGCTTGGTGACTGCTTGGTTCAATTTCTGTTTTCATTTTTCAAATGTGTTTGTTTTTTGAACCAAGCCGTTCCAAAGCGGAGCTTTGAAACAACTGTGGCGCAGCTTAGCGGCTACTGGGGCAAATCTGACGCATAGCCATTGAGCGTTTGCCGACTTGTACCAAATACTTTCAAGCGCAAGTTATCAATGCTCTTTGCTCTACTTCATAAAATGCGCTAGCAGGATTTTTAAATTTATATTTATCACTCATGAAACCAAAGTTAAACATTTTTGGCACAAGTTCGCCACCGCACAAATCTAAGCTGCAAACTTGCGCCAGCAGGATTTTTGTTTGTTTTTTGTTTTGTTATTGATTTGGTTTGGAAATTTTAGTTTTTTGAGCAGGTGATACTTTGATACATCACCTATACTGGATAAACTTTCTGTTTATTACACCAATGGTGATAAAAAGGTAACTTAATTTTGGAATTCGTTATAAGCTTTTCCTCATAGTCGCCTATTATTTGAGTATAGATTACGACAACATAGGACTCATTTTTTTTGTCAATCAACAAATAAATTTCATAAAAATTAACATCTACTGTTTCCCAATAAAAACCAGAATCTGGCATTCTTTTGTACATATTACATAACCTAATGAGTGAGTTGGTTTTAATGAAGTAAAAGATGTCCTTTAAGTTTTTTTCATTAGCTTCTGTGTAAGACAGTTTGTAAGCTTTTTCAATACTATTAAATACTTCATCTCCTAAAATTTCTTTTAGGTCTTCTGTATGAAATTTTCTATCCGTAATGGACAATCCTCTTCTTCTTTTGAGTAATCTGAAAACTCTGTTTAACAGCCTATTCATACCTATTTTTTTACAGCTGTATAAATTTTTTCCCCTGCTGGCGCAAGTCTGACGCATAGCCATTGAGCGTTTGCCGACTTGTGCCTAATACTTTCAAGCACAAGTTATCAATGCTCTTTGCTCTATTTAGTATGCAATAGCTCTGGGGTATATCAGCAATGATATTTACTGACTCAAATCATTTTAATTATTTATTCAACCGTAACACTTTTAGCTAAATTACGTGGCTGATCAACATTGCAGCCTCTCATTACTGCAATATGGTAAGCTAATAATTGCAATGGTATGCTTGATAATAATGGTGCAAAAGGTTCTTCGGTAGCAGGTACTTGAATTGAAAATTCACTAAGTTTTGTAATTATTTCATCTCCCTTTTCTACTATACCAATCACCCTGCCTTTTCGGGCTTTTACTTCTTGAATATTGCTCACAATTTTTTCATAAGCACTTTGATTATTGCATAAAAATACAACAGGCATATTTTCATCAATTAAAGCAATAGGGCCATGTTTCATTTCAGCTGCAGGGTAGCCCTCAGCATGTATATAACTGATTTCTTTTAATTTTAATGCGCCTTCTAAAGCTACCGGAAAATTATATCCACGACCTAAATACAGAAAATTAGGAATATCTTTAAATTCATAGGCAATGCGTTCAATTTCTTTATCCATTTTTAAAACTTCAGCCACTTTTGATGGAATTAATTCTAATTCATTTAACAACAAGCGATACCTTGATTCAGTAATTGTACCTCTACTATGTGCCGCCTGCAATGCCATTAAAGTTAAAATAGTAACTTGGCTGGTAAATGCTTTTGTTGAAGCAACGCCTATTTCAGGCCCGGCATGGGTATAAGCGCCTGCATGCGATGCCCGTGGAATGCTGCTGCCAATTACATTACAAACTCCAAAAATGGTAGCACCTTTTGATTTAGCCATTTCAATGGCAGCCAAAGTATCGGCTGTTTCGCCTGATTGCGAAATAGCAATTACTATATCTTTTTCGCCAATAACCGGATTTCTGTATCTAAATTCACTAGCATATTCAACCTCAACTGGTATTCTTGCTAAATCTTCAAATAAATATTCAGCTACCAAACCAGCATGCCAACTAGTGCCACAAGCCACAATAATAATTCTATCAGCATTTTTAAATTTGTGCTCGTATTCAAGCATCCCACCTAATTTCACAATGCCTTTATCAGCATGCACTCTACCTCTCATGGTATCATGAATTGAACGTGGTTGTTCGTAAATTTCTTTCAACATAAAATGCTCGTAACCACCTTTTTCCAACATTTCCAACTTTAACTCCAGCTTTTGTATGTAAGGTGTTTTTACTTGATTTTTTATTGTTTTTACAGATAGTTCACCATCTGTGGTAACTACAGCAATTTCTTCATCATCTAAATAAATTACATTTTTAGTGTATTCAACTATTGGTGTAGCATCACTTGCTATAAAAAATTCTTTTTCGCCAATGCCAATCACCATAGGGCTACCTTTTCTTGCACATATCAATCTATCAGGGTCATTTTTTGAAACAATTACAATGGCATAAGCACCATGTACTTCAGCTAAGGCTTCTCTTACGGCTTCTTCTAATCCAATATTTTCATTTTGCTGAATATCTTCAATTAAGTGAATTAAAACTTCCGTATCCGTATCACTAATAAAATTGTGTCCACGGCTTTGCATTTCAGCTTTAAGCGGAGCATAATTTTCAATAATACCATTGTGAATAATGGCTAAATTTTTACTTTCACTGTAATGTGGATGTGCATTAATATCATTTGGTTCACCATGTGTAGCCCATCGGGTATGCCCAATACCAATGCTGCCAGTGGTATCTTTGCCGGCGGCATGCAATTCTAAATCGCTTACTTTGCCCATGCACTTAAAGGTTTTGATATCGCCTTTTAGCAAGGCTACGCCTGCACTGTCATAACCTCTGTACTCTAACCGTTGCAAACCTTTAATTAAAATTGGGTATGCTTCACGTTTGCCAATGTATCCTACAATTCCACACATAATTTTATTTAATTTTAGTGTAAATAATTTTTAGTTTAATTTTTTTTACTGATGAGTTTTTACCACCTAAGACAATTTGACCTGGCCTTGCCGCTGCATTATAGGCTTCAATAAAAAATCCATCATTAGTATATGTTCCGTTTACTAATTTTTGCAAATATCTTGAAATATTAAAGGTATATTTTCCTTTTGTATTTATTCCACCATAATAAATTGCATCAGTTAGTGTTGTAATTGGCGAACCTTCAGTAATATCTTCTAATGAAATTTCACCGCCAGTTGCACCGTTTATTCTAGTTAATAATAAATTATCAGGTGCTGCAAATGTAACCATAGCTGATGAATTTACATTTTCAAAAATAATTTCAGCTTTGTTAATCACCGTATTTTTTAATGCTGATAAACCAGGAAAATAAATTTTTACACGTACGCCTGCTAATCCATTTACATAAATTGAATCTTGATTTGTATTAGCTGTAATCAATTGTTTCACTTTTGAATTGGCAAAATGATGTTCAAATTTATTAATGGTGCCGCCTACATTTATAGGAAAAAAAGTTTTTACTGAATCGGCAGTGGCTGAGTGGCTATATACCATCAAGCCTGCATAGTTAGCATCAGTGGTTGATAATTGTAGCAAACCATTTGTTGCTGATGATGTATTGTGAATGTAAATTCCGTTTAGATATTGATGAAATGATTTGTTATCAAAAAAAGCTCCTGTTGTTGAGCCATTTTGTGCAATTAAATCAGATATAAATAATTGATTGGTGATGGGTATTTTTAATAAGGGTTGAATTTTTTTGCCTAAATCGGTTGCACTATCAGTTATTGAAAAACTGGCTGCTAATTTACCACCAATTGAACCGCTACTTAATGCAAATGATTTATTGGAGTAATATAATTTTGAATCATCAATTACATCACCTAAATGCCCATCCAATGTTTTTAAATAAATATCAAGTGGGGCAGTGGTTTCACCATATGCGCTACGATAAGGAAATAGAATAAATATGGAATCTACAACTGTACCCGAATTAAAATTAAATTGACTTGAGGGTAGATTAAATTGAGCGTAAATACTGGCATTGGTGGTACCAAAATCGCTATTATTATTAATAGTTCCTAAGGTGATGGTTTGTAAATTATTGGCAACTACTGAATCGTGGTATACATTTTTGCAAATTACTGTAAAAGTATCCATCATTTCACCTCCTAAATTATCGCCATTAGGGTGTAAATTATTCACAGTATAAGGATTGGTGTTGCAAGCAGCTAAGCTGAGTACAACTATAATAGTGGTTATAAAAGAAGGCA
>JBEANU010000005.1:0-2650 GCA_041165265.1 Bacteroidota bacterium
ATTATACCCATCAAAATTTAATGAAGCTCCCCATGGAATTACAGCACCACCCATACAGGCCAATAACATAGCAATAGATGGACCTAAAATAAATAATAATTTATTAGCATTAGCAGGAATAAACTCTTCCTTAAAAATCAATTTTACTCCATCAGCTAAAGGTTGTAACATACCACCTGGTCCAGCTCTATTGGGTCCAATTCTATCCTGAAGCCAAGCTGCCAATTTTCTTTCTAACAAAGTAGAGTACATTGCCACACCTAATGATGCACCAATAACACAACTTATTATTATTAATTTTTCTACTAACATAGTTTATTAAAAATGAATTACAAATGTACTAAATCAATTTTTTTAAAGCTTTAATTTTTATAGATTATTAAATTAAATTTTTGGTATCCATTTAATTTCTTCAGCATTTAATTCTTTTGAAAGCAATCTACTTAATGTAAATAAATAATCAGATAATCTATTTAAATATTTGATGGATAATGTATCAAAGGTTGCTAGTTCGTTCAAATGAGTTGTCATACGTTCGGCTCTTCGGGCAATACACCTTGCTATGTGGCAATGTGATACGGTAGGATGACCTCCTGGTAAAATAAAATGTGTCATGGGTGATAATTGATTATCCATTGCATCAATATTATGTTCCAATAATTCAATATCACTTTCTTGCAACATGGGCAATTTCATTTTACTTGTTTCAGGATCGGCTGCTAATAATGACCCCATGGTAAACAATCTATCTTGAACCTGATTCAAAATTTTTTTTTGCGAATGATTTTCAACTAATAAATCAGCCACTAAACCAATATATGAATTTAATTCATCTACTGTACCATAAGCTTCAATTCTAATATGATGTTTATGCACACGAGTTCCGCCAATTAATTGAGTGGTACCAGTATCCCCTTTTTTGGTATAAATTTTCATGCTCTATTTTAAATGTGTCAATAATTGATTTACCATATTTTTCGACCCACAATAAATAGGATTACGCTGATGAAAATCAGTAGGCTGCAATTCCAAAACCCTTCCATCGCCAGTTGATGAAATACCACCTGCTTGTTCTACAATAAATGAAATTGGATTGCATTCGTATAATAATCTTAATTTTCCGTTGGCAGCATCAGCAGTTGGTGGATACATAAAAATTCCTCCTTTTAGCAAAGTACGATGAATATCAGAAACCATGCTACCTACATAACGCAAGGCATAAGGCCGTTGGGTTGATTTATCATTTTCAAAACAATAATCAACATAATTTTGAACACCTTGCGGAAAGGCTTTTACATTGCCTAAATTAGTTGAAATTATTTTACCTGATTCTGGTATTTTCATATCAGGGTGCGACATACAAAATTCACCGATGGTAGGATCTAAAGTAAATCCATTTACACCATTACCTGTAGTGTAAACCAACATAGTGCTTGGCCCATAAATTACATATCCTGCGGCTACTTGCTCAGTGCCAGGCTGCATAAAATCTTCTTTTTTAACGGCACATCCGTTTGATTTCCGTTTGTATATTGAAAAAATGGTTCCTACAGGAATATTAACATCAATGTTGGATGAGCCATCTAAAGGATCAATGCATACCAAATATTGAGCTGCATCTTCATCCATCATTATCATATCATCATTTTCTTCACTAACAATTCCGCAACAACGGCGCCCTCGTTGAAATGCCGCAATAAAATGATTATTGGCAAAATCATCTAATTTTTTTACCAATTCACCTTGCACATTTTGTTCCCCTGTATCACCTAAAATATCAGCCAAACCTGCATGATTTACTTCCCTATTTACAATTTTTGCAGCTAAACCTACACTACGCAATAAGCCTGATAAATTACCTGTTGCATTAGGATATTTGTGTTCTTGAATTAATATAAATCCATTCAATGTAACCAAATTAATACTTTTTGTTGAAATCATTTTTATGATAAATTAGTTGAATAAAAAATGTGAACAAAAGTAATCAAATTGACATTAATAATTCAATGAAAACATCACACATAAATGTTGGCAATATTCATCAAATGTTTTACTGTTTTCAAAAAACAGATTTTTACTTTTACAAATATTTACAAAATAAATAATTGTATTTTTAAAGCGATTAACCATTCCATTACTTAATGACTGATACAAACAACCAACCCGACAACACCCCAAAGGCATTAGGCATTGGCGGTATTTTCTTTTTTGCTGATAAGCCCAAAGAAACCAAAGAATGGTATGCAAAAAACTTAGGCTTTGATATTAATGCATGGGGCTCGGTGAGTTTTGATTACCGTGATGCCAACCAACCCGAACAAATTATTCCGTTACAATGGCTTCCGTTTAAAACTGGTGATGAATATTTTGCTCCATCCAAAAAAGAATTTATGATTAATTACCGAGTACAAAATATTGAAGGCTTGATAGAAAAACTAAAAGCCAATGGCGTAAGCATACTGGATGAATTGGCTACTTACGACTATGGTAAATTTATACACATTATGGATGCCGATGGCAATAAGGTTGAATTGTGGGAGCCGAAATAAGGAAATGATTTTTAAGAAATGGATAGAATAAAAACTGAGTTCTTCCAAGTTTGTAACTTGGAAAAGATAGTAGACGATTTTAAATCATCAAGTAAATTTGT
>JBEANU010000006.1:0-2544 GCA_041165265.1 Bacteroidota bacterium
TTTATCAAACTGAAATTGATAATGAAATATCGAACGGTAAAATGGAATTAAATATTGAAGATTATGAACCAGGTATTTATTTAATAACGGCAAAATCAGCAACTATTAACGAAACAAAAAAATTAGTAATTACACATTAATCATTTTTTTGTAATACTAAAAATCGGAAACCTACAATTAAAGGTTTCCGATTTTTTTTTATATTAAAAACAAAAAGCTATTTTTGTTGAAATAAAATTTAAATAGTGAAGCTTACAAAAATTATAAACGTAATTAGTATTATACTAATTATTGTATTAGGATATTGCACCACAGCATTAGCCTGCTTGCCCACCATTATTATTGTTAAAACAAATCAAGCCGTTTGTAATACAACTGCATCGTGCAATTTTATTTCAACAATTAGCAACGGAGGCACTACACCAATTTATCAATGGTTTAAAAATAATAGTAATTTAGGATTAAGTAATAGTTCCATTTCATTAAGCGGTTTAGTAACAGGCGATTCAGTTTGGTGTGTTCTTACCAGTAATGACCCATGTGCCACAACCACAGTAATTACTAGTAATAAAATTAGAATGAATTTTCAAGGACCTTTACCATCAGCAATTGTTACCAGTAATCCTGTAACTGGTGCTATCTGTAAAGGAACTGTAACCACCTTTAGTTTAAGCCCTACCAACGGTGGTAGTGCACCCACCTATTCTTGGAAAAAAAATGGTTTCTCGGTGGGCAATTTCGCCACTTATTCAACCAACTCATTAGTAAACGGCGATTCAGTTTGGGTAGTAATTACCAGTAATGACCCTTGTGTAGTTTCAAATACGGCTTCAAGCAATAAAATTTATGTAGTGCTTACCTCCATATCCGCCTCAGCCGGGTTAGACAAATCATTATGCTTAGGAAATTATACCACCATAGGCGTACCGCCATCACCCGGCTTTGTATATAAATGGAAACCAGCCACAGCACTATCATACGATTATGTAAGCAATCCAAGAACAACAGCAACAACAACTACTACTTATACATTAACCGTTACTAATCAAGCAGGAACTTGCAGTAAAAATGATACTGTAATCATCACAGTAAATCCATTACCCATCGTTAATTTAGGAAACGATACCACTATTTGTTTTGGTAAAACATTATTGTTGAACGGAGGTGCAGGGTTTGTATCGTATTGGTGGAATACATCAACATCTAACCAATATTATACAGTTATTGCCCCTTACACTTATTCAGTGACTGTAACTGATGCTAATTCTTGTAGCAGTACCGATTCAATTACTGTTAATTTTGATGTATGTGCCGGTATTCAAAATGATGAGCAGAATAATTTGGTTCAAGTTTTTCCCAATCCAACTTCAAATATTTTAAACATTAAATCCTCAAATTTTTTAGATTCAAACATTGAATTATTTAATATGTTAGGAATCAAACAAAATTTTGAATGGCAATCAACCTCACCAAATGTTACAACATTAAATATTGAAAAAATTCCAAAAGGTATTTATTTACTTAAATTAAATGCACTGAACTCAGTGCCAAATTTTATTCGAATTATCAAAGAATAATTTTTGTTTTGGAATTTTGGTAGAAAAAAAAATAATTTTAAAATTTGGAAATCACTAATTATTTTTATTACATTTGTACAGCAAAACACTTAACCCATGTTTTAAATCATAAATGAAATTATCAAAAATCCATTTATTGTTCTTATCAATTTTTTTATCATCAGGGCTTTATGCAACTGATAAAAAGAAAGTGGCCGCAATAGCAACAAACGTAAAACGAGTTGTTGTAGCATCACCTAGAGCAATAGCCCCCAAAAATGCAAATGTTCAAAAAAACGAATTTGAGGTAGAGCTAATTGACGCATCAAACACAAAATTTATTGAAACTCAAACCGATGATTTATTTCAAATATTAAATCATAATGTGAATGAAGCCATTGTTCAAAAAGCAATTGCTGGTATTAAAGGCGATTATGAATTAGTAAATTTAGGAGGTAATATTTTTTACGTATGGCGTAATGCAGGCTTAAGTTTTAAGTTTGATAACAAAAGCATTTTACAACAAATTCAATTTTTTAATGGGAAAGAATTTTTAGGTTCATTTTGTTCGGTTTATAAAAACAATTTACCTAATGATATTCAATTTTCTCAAACCCGAAGTGAAATTGAATACAGAATTGGTAAACCAATTGAAGTTTCAAACCCTACAAATGAAGAAAAAGTTTTTGCGAAATATGTTATTGAAGCCAATAGCTATCAATTGTTCATTACCTATAATACAAGTTCATGGGCTGATATGAGTTCAAATATTAGTGATATTATTTTGATGAAAAGTTCAACTGAAAAAAACTTTAATAATAATAATGCTAGTATAGTAAATGCTTCGATAATAAATAATAAAGATGTTCGTGTTGAAAATATTATAACCGAACAACAAAATAGTGATTTAAAACCACTAACTTTAATTGGTAAAAATCAGAATGATGCTGCTGTTAAAAATTTTGTAACTGAAAACGGAAAATCAAAT
>JBEANU010000007.1:0-3855 GCA_041165265.1 Bacteroidota bacterium
ATATTGATTCAACTGCTTTACATAAATTTACATCAGTAATAGTTACTTGATAAAAACCTGTTTTAATTGCATATAAAGTATCATTAGTTGAGCCATTGCCCCATAAAACAGAAATTGGTGATTTTGCATGATTGATTGATATTGCTAATTGTCCATCAGGCAAATTGCAATGTGGATGAATTTGAAATGTGTCAATTGTGATTGCTTTAGGATTTAAAAGTGTTACGGTATCATTTACTAAACAACCTATACTATCTGAAACTTTAACCGAATAAATACCTGCGCATAAATTGCTAATTGTATTTGAATTACTTCCGTTACTCCAGCTATAATGAATTGGTGAAACTCCATTAGTAATGTTAACTCTCAAAATAGCATCACAATCATCATGACATGTAAGAGTATCTACTATTTGAATAGTTGCAGATAAACTGTTAGGAATTAAAATAGTATCAATTATTGAATCGGAAAGACAAATCAATGAATACACTTTCACAATGTATTGCCCTGCACATAAATGATGTAAGCTGAGAGAGTCAATTGCTCCAGTGCTCCATTTTACACGAAATACATTTGGGTAAAAAATATTTAAACTGATACTTGCATTACAAGAATTGCCACAAGGTGGAACAATAATTGGCGGTAAATAATTTATTGTTGGGATTGACTCAATAATAAATGTATCGTTAATAATAGTGTTGCACATATCATGAATTGAATAGGAAATAGTATCAGCACACAAATTATTTATTACAAAATTTGTAGCTCCAGTGTTCCATAAAATGGAATAAGGAGGAAGCCCGTTGGAAACAAATACTTGTGCTTGTGCATTACAATTATTCATACAAATAGAATCATTGAAAACTAAGGAATCCTTGATTGCTGTTGGGTTAATAATGGTTACAGTATCAGCATATATACAACCTATACTATCAGAAACTTTAACTGAATAAATACCTGCGCATAATTTATTAATTACTGATGTTGTATCTCCATTACTCCAATTGATATTATAAAGTGAACTTCCATTCAAAAGTTGTACTTTCAAAATAGCATCACAATCATTATGGCAAGTAAGAGTATCTAAAATCTGAATATTTGCCGACAAACTAATTGGAATTGTAATAGTATCCAATATTGAATCGGAAGGACATAGCAACGAATACACTTTAACAATATATTGCCCTGCGCATAAATGATGTAATGCTGTAGAATCAATCATTCCATTGCTCCAAGCAATATGATATTGATTGCCAGGGTAAGATAAATGTAGGCTAACTGATGAATTGCAAGAACCAGCACATGCAATTACGGTAGGAGGCAAATAACTAATTTTTGGAATTTCATGAATTACCAACGTATCATTTTGAAACGAATTACACATATCAAATACATAGTAAGAAAATGTATCAGCACAAATATTATTTCTATTAAAACTTGTTGAGCCATCATTCCACAAAATAAAGTAAGGGCTTTGTCCATTTGATAAAAATACCTGAGCATGACCATTACAAAGATTAGGACAAATAGAATCAGTAAATACTAATGAATCGGAAATAGGAATATACTGTGGTGTGGTATGAATAAATAAAGTATCAGAGCCACATGTTCCATCATCTATATAACACCAGTAATTAGTATTATGGCAAGCATTAGATATGCTAGATGTAGTAGCTCCAGTATTCCAATGATAGGTGTATGGTGGTGTGCCTGCTGTTATACCAACGGATAAAATTGTATTACAAGTTTGACTACAAGGAATATCAATTTCTGTAAGAATAGCATTAAAAATTGGAACAGCAGCAATTACGAGCGGAAGGGAATCAAAATTCCCACAAGCATCAACACAATATGCCATATAAGTTCCTGCACATAAGCTGTCCAAATAATTAGTGTTAGAATCACCTGTACTAAACCAAATTGTATAAGGTGGTAATCCTCCATAAAAATGCACCTGAGCTGTTCCGTTGCAATTGCTCGGGCAAACTGTTGAAGTGGTTGCATAGCCATATATATTTGTAGTGTAATGTTGAATAATTACTGAATCAGTTATAGAATTACCACAAGCATCGGTTACTGTTACAAAGTATTTATTGTTCAAGCATAGGCTATCAGCATTATTTCCATTATCGCCATTACTCCAATGGATTATATAAGGTACTGCTCCGCCGTATATGTTAACTGCTGCCCTGTACAAACAAGTATCATTACAAGAAGGATTCTGATAAGCATTAACTTGTAACGACTGCGGCTGATAAAAATAAAATGTATTTGCTGTAACTGTATCACCACAATAGTTTATAAATTTTACCCATTGAATAGCATTAAAACAAATACTATCAAGTTGAATTAAATCTGTATCGCCACTGCTCCACCATATTTGATATGGATATTGAAAACCTTGATTTAAATAAAGTGAAAAACTACCATTACATGAATCGCCACAAGCCGATTGGTAATACAAATAACTATATGGATTGAGGTTATAAAGAGTAACTGTCATGGTATCTCGGTAGCAACTATCCCAAACAATACAAGTATAACTACCTGGATATTGAAGTTGTGTAGTATTTGTGGTATCACCATTTTGCCATAAATAGTGAACAGTTGAATTTGTGTGATACAAATTGCAATAGGCATTGAACATTGAATCACAATTATTATTTGAATAAGCACCAATACTCGAATATTCAGTGACTTTTTTGGGCATGTGTACATAAAGTGCTGCAGCACTACAACCTGAATCAGTAGCGATAACTAAATAATTTTGTCCCGGACATAATAAAGTATCCAATGTACCAGTTACACCATTGCTCCACCAAACTCTTGCAGCATTTTGCCCACCAGTAATTTCAACCTCAGCAGCACCATTACAAATCAGAGGACATACATATTGATTGCTGTATTTTATTGATTTAAAAGCCATCTGCAAAGGCGGTGGTGTATTAAAACTAAAAATAGTTGTATCAGCACCACAGCCAGCTACATTCACAATTAATGTATCACCTGTTGGGCACAAAGTATAAACCTTATTCACATTTGTAAGAATAGTATCATTCACATGCCATTCATAAATAACCCCTGAAGTGTAGCCGGGTACAATGGCTGTAGCTGTTCCGTTGCAATTAGTAGGACATGAGTAGTAGCTAACAACTGGATTAATATTCAAGCCCGGCTGTAAATTAATAATTCCGGTATCCGACATACAAGAAACAGTATCGGTAACAATTACTTGATGATTACCTGCACATAAATTAGTCACCAAACTATCGGTATCACCATTACTCCACAAATAGCGGTAAGGGTTACCATGGCATGTGCCCGATGGAAAAACTATTGCATTGCCTGTACAAGGCCCGTTGCAAAGTGTTGTAGAAATATTTATGTCAAATAATGGTTGGTCAAAACGTAATAAAAAAATATTATTACGATAGCTATACCACCCGAGACTATTATAGTATTGCGAATACGCATTTAAAAAAGGAAAAACATTATTGAAGGAAGAAAACCAGCAGTAGTAAGTGTTTATATTTCCTGCAATTAGTAAACTATTATTCTTGTTTAAAGTAATAGATGGAGTTAATTCATAATAACCTTTCCCATAGTATGTTCCCCATATATATTCATTACTTGAATTAAATTTAGTAATGAATATATCATAGCTCCAAATATCACTTAAATTACTTTGATTATTAGAACATGAAGAATAGTTAATGGAATCAGTTCCAAACCCACTATGAGCATTAATATAATCATTGCAATGTGTTGTAACAGTAGGAAGCTGAGATGAAGTAGTTGTAAACACACCATAAAAATTTCCACATTCATCGGCCACTAATTCATCGTTTGAAAATG
>JBEANU010000008.1:0-4479 GCA_041165265.1 Bacteroidota bacterium
ATAATACAAAAAAAGTTTAAACAACATCAATCATTTGCTAAGTATACAACTATAGCAACTATTATTAATATGGCAAGTATTACACTTCCATCAGTTTTTATTTTGATGTATTATAGCAGTAAAATGGCTGGTTTTTTTTCATTATCACAAAACTTAATAGGGCTTCCAACCAATATGCTTACCATGGCAATATCTCAAGTATTTTTAGGAGAGTCGGCCAAATGGCTAAAAAAGGAATCTAAGGATTTGGCAAATTTCATGAACCGTATATTACGAATTTCAATTATTGTAGCGGCAATTCCATCCATATTGGCATATTTTTTTGCACCCTATTTTTTTGAATTATTTTTTGGTAAAGAGTGGATTGTATCTGGCAAAATTGTACAAATTCTATTAGTACTGTATGTATTCAGATTTATAACAACACCATTTTCGCATATACTTAACATGTTTGGATATAATTGGTTGCAATTTTTATGGGATATTGCAAGATTATTATCTGTTTGTTTAGTATTTATAATAATGGGGCGCAATAAATATGATTTTTATAATACCCTTTTATTATATTCAGCTGTAATGGGATTTTATTATATTCTTCATTATATCTTATGCTTTTATATAAATAAAAAGCGAACCTAAAATCTTTTAAATGCTTCATAAAAAAGTAGTTTTTGTAACATACGGATTTCCACCAAAAGGAGGCGGAGGCGTTCAACGCAACGTGAAATTTTTAAAATACCTGAACCAATTAAATTGGAGTACAAGTGTTTTAACAGTAAAAGAAATAGATGCATACGTGTACGACGATAGCTTATTGGAAGAAATAAAAAATGAAACGATAATATACAGAGCCGATTCATTAGATCCATTAAGGGTTGTAAAGATATTCAAAGATTTATTGATAGGGAAAACGAAAACAGTTTCACCAACAAAACCTAAAGCTAAAACAGGAGTTGATGAAACTAAATGGTATGTTGGCTTTTACAGAAAATTCAGAGATTATATGCTATTCCCTGATGGATATTCACTTTGGATTCCTTTTGCAGCATTTAAGGAAGGTAGAAAATTATTCAGGCAGGAAAAACCATCTGTTATTTTTGCTTCATTCCCCGGTGCATCAAATGCTGTTGTTTCCTATTTATTACACAAAAAATACAAATGCCCTTATGTGATTGATTTTAGAGATGGTTGGTTAGATGACCCTTATACTAAATATCCAACATGGCTGCATGTAAAAGGACATCAATATTTAGAAAAAAAAATATTAGAAAAGGCTTCCACAATTATTGTGTATGGGCAAGTATTGCAAGATCGATTTGAAGCACGTTATCCTGGTATAAGTAAAAAAATTCAAATTATACCAAATGGATTTGATCCTGAAGATTTTTTAGCTTTAAATCCAATTGAAAAAAATAAAAATAAAGTCCGCTTTGTATACTCAGGAAATTTATATGGCAATAGAAAACAGAATTTTGAAGTATTTCTGAAAGCACTAAACCTACTCCCAAAAGATGTTGCTGAAAAAATAGAAGTTATAGTTGTTGGGCCAGCTTTTGATGGCATTAAAGAAATTATTGATGCTGAATCCTTATCAGAAAAAATAAAAATAACAGGTTATCTGCCACATTTAGAGGCATTAAATTATTTAACCAGCGCTGATGTTGGAATTGTTTTTTTACCACCAAATGAACTTACAGGTGTTACAGGAAAAGTATTTGAGTATATTGGTTTAGGCCATACAGTATTAGCTTGTGTGGAAAAAGAAGGTGCATGTTCAAATTTATTGAAAAGTATTGATTCTGATTTAGGTGTATGTCAACCTGATAATCCAAAGCATATTGCTGACACCATTTTAAAATTGAATGAATTAAACTGGCCTAGAATTAAAGCTGAGTCGGCAATGCAATTTTCAAGAAAATACCATACATCGTTACTTGCAAAAATTTTAGAATCTTCAATAAGTGTATGATAACCTTTATAGTCATAACAATTCTATTTCTAAGTATAGTTTATCTTATAACAATAAGGAATCCTAAGTATTTAGATCCATGTCTTATTTATTTGGTATTTAATTTAATTAATTATTTAGGTACAATTCCGCTGTTAGATTTTAGATATGAATCTGATTTAGTTCATTTCAATTTTTTAAGTATCGGACTTTTAGCATTTATTGGTGGAAGTGCCATTGGAGCTAGAATTTTTACGGTACCGCAATCAACCTATGATGAATGGGAAAGAAAACCTTTACATATTGAAGGGGGTATTGTATTTCAAAGACTAGTTTATTCTATAATTTTCATCAGTATTGTACTTAGTATACTTTATTATGTGGCAGTTGGGTATAATATATTTTTAATGGGATTTGTTAATTTAATAACAGGTGCAGGAGAAATTCAGGATGCTGGTACTTTACGATTGGCAACATATAACTCAAATGTTGGTGGCCGATATTTATTTCCTGGATATATTAATCAACTTAAAAATACAATTCTACCATTAATGGTAGTTTTTCTTTGGGTTCGTACTAAGCGATTAAATCAAAATCCGAATTGGTTTCTGAAAATGTCTTCATTATTATCAATCATATTTATTTTCGGAACCGGTCAACGTGGTGCATTTGTGTTAGCATCATTAATGATTGGAATTTTTGCACTAACATCATTTCCGAAAAAAGTAAAGCGTAAAGTAGTAATTTGGGGAGGAGGTGCAATTTTAGTTTTATTTTTACTCAGCTCATTTTTTATTGGTCGGAATAGTAATAAGGAAAACAAAGGTTCCATAACAAACAATGTTAAAGGTTTGATGGAATCATTGGAAAACCGAATCTCAACAGCCAACCAAAAAGGGTCTGTGATTGGTTTTAGAAAAATAATGTTTTATGATCAAACACAGTGGGGCAAAGAATGGTGGAAGGCTATAGTTGGTCTTGCTCCTGGTGTTGATGGCAGTAATTTATCAGGGCGCATCTTTTCCTTAATATATGGGGGCCATGGATTAAGGGGCAATTCTCCACCATCTAGTTGGGCATCTATTTACTATAATTTTAGTTGGTTCGGAATTATTTTTATTCCATTATTTATGAGTTTGATGTTGAAATATCTTTACCACAGATTTATTATAAAGCCGAAGTTTTTATTTAGGAATCTAATTTATACATCCTGCTTTATTTTAATTGGAACATGGATTGCAGGTTCGCCTACGTATTATTTTAATGTTGGGCTATTAACCCTAATTTTACTTTATTTAGGATTGAAAGGATTAACTAATATTTTAGGAAATGACATCAATATTATTTATGAAGAAAAAAATTAATAGTTGTTATTGTTTCTTTTTCCTTTGTACTTTACTTCATATTGGCTTTAGTAATTCAGGATTGTGTAAAAATGAAAATGCAAGTGACAACTATAAACTACAAGCAATAATCAATAATGCTATTAAAAATAATATTGATGCGGTTTTCCCTAAAGGAATTTATAAGATAACTAAGCCACTTGTTATCCCCAATTCAATTAATATTATTGCCAATGCTAATTGCAGTATTACTCAATTAACCGAAAACACACCCATACTTGTAGCCAATTCAGTTTCAAATGTTTCAATTCGAAATTTAATTTTAATTGGGGTTGGAAATTACACATCATTAAAAAAAAGAGCATATTCCAAACATGAAATAGGTATTGACTTTACAAATTGCACAAAAATTATAATTGAAAATTCTAAATTTATTAATTTTTCGTATTCAGCAATTTCTATCTCAGGTGGAAGTAACATTAAAATTCAAGGCAATTATATTGAAGGCACACATTTAAAAGGTACTAAACTAAATAAGATGGATAACTATCAATTTGGTATATGCCTTACTGTAACCCCAATTGCAAATAAATTAACTGATATTCAAATTAGTAATAACGAAATTTGTTATACAAACCAAGGAATTATTACCAGTCAAGGCAAAACAGGTTTGACCTCAAAAATTTCAATTTCTAATAACTTTATCCATCATATAATTGGGCAACATGGTTTATATATTTCAACATCAAATACAACAATTGAAAACAATAAAGTTGAATGGGCAGGATTAGAAGGAATAAAAATTCAAGCCGCTCATTGCAATCTTGAAAATATTATTATCAAAAAAAATAATGTAAAAAACTGCGTAAACTCTCAAGCATTTAATATTACTGAAATCAACAATGGATTAAATAAAATTACCAATGTTAAATTGATTGATTGTTCGGCCTATAATTGTGCAAGAGGCATTAATTTAAGTGGTAGATTGGATAATATTTTAATAAAAAATATCATCATTGATTCTACATCGAAACAATATGGGTTATGCATACAAACCGAAATGGCAAATAATATTTTATTTGATAGTATTAAGATTAAAAGAACTAAGCAAGCCCCAATTTTTATTGTTTCAAAACAAAATCAAAAAATTGAGTTTAAAAACATAAATATCAATTCCAAAATTTCTCC
>JBEANU010000009.1:0-3702 GCA_041165265.1 Bacteroidota bacterium
TTGCATGTAATTTACCTATTATTTCAAATGATGTAGGAGATGTTTCAGAGCGATTGCAAGGCGTTTTTCCAAGTAAAATTGTGCAACAAAACAAATATGAGCTTGCAATTGCAATAGAAGAAATTTTAAATTTAGGAATACGATCTAATAGTCGAATAGAGATTTTGAATCAAGAAATTGATGATGATAATATCTCTTACAAGATTAAAAAAATCTACGAAAAATTAATGAATGAAACTCATACTTGAAAAGTATAATCCAGCAATTTATATACTATATGCTATAATGGTTTTACTTCCATTTGGCGGAACGCCTGTTGTGTATTGCATTGTAGCGCTCTTATTGGATTTTATTATCCAACAAAAATGGAAAAATTTGCATGGATTTATAGATTACAAAAATCCTTTAGTTTGGATGACACTTTTTTATTTAATGATTTGTTTGTCATTACTTTGGACTCAAAATAGTAAAAGTGGAAGATTTGAACTTGAACAAAAACTATCCTTACTAATTATTCCCATTATTATTTATGCTCATAAAGAAAAGCTAATGTTGGCAATGGATAAACTAATGTTTGCATTTGTTTGCAGTAATTTATTCATATCAATTTTTGCAATTGTATTAGGAATTAACACTAAAATAAATCATGTTCTATTAATTGATAATTCTTCCTTATTGCCCGTATATTCTGAATTTAGTCCTTTTCTTCATGTGGCTTATTTTGGATTTTATTTATGTATAGCATTGATTATTTCAATTTATTTTGTTCGTTATTCATCAAATAAAATCATAAAAATTGTTTCAGTTATTTCAATTTTATTTTGTGCAGTAGCATTATATTTTTCATCCTCAAAAGGTTCCTTTTTGAGTTTGTTTTTTATGTTGGCTTGTATGGCTGTAATTGAGTTTATAAATTCAAAATCAAAATTGAAATTAGGATTAATTTATGCAACTGTATTATCCTTAATTGTTTTTTCATTAAAAGAAAATCCACGTATTTATTCCATCAAGCAAATGGTGGTAGAATTAATACATCCTGAAAAAGCTGATCCTAATGCATCATCTGATATGAGTAATGGTCAGCGGATTTATGTTATCAAATCAAGTATTGAAGTAATCAAAAGTAATTTTTGGGTTGGCGTTGGTGCTGGCGATGTAATTGATGAATTAGAGCAGAAATACATCACAAATAATTACCAAGTATTGGCTAAAAAAAAATTGAATTGCCATAATCAATTTTTGGAATCATTTGTTGAAATGGGTTTATTAGGAGGTTTTATATTTTTAATTTTAAATGTTGTAGCAATTATTCAATCTATCAAAAATAAAAATCAATTGCAATTGTATTTTATTATAGGCTTCAGTATTATTGCCTTAACAGAATCATTTTTAAACCATCAGGCAGGAGTAGTATTTTTTGCTTTATTTTTAAGTATATTTTCTATATTAAATAAAAATTTTTTAAAAGTTCATGAAAAAAATAGTAACCATAATAGGAGCTAGGCCGCAGTTTGTTAAAGCGGCTGTAGTTAGCAGGGCATTTAGTAATAGCAATCAATTGAATGAAGTTATTATTCATACGGGTCAGCATTTTGATAAAAATATGAGTGATATTTTTTTTGATGAAATGCAAATTCCAAAGCCTAATTATAATTTGAATATTAACGGGCTTGGTCATGGTGCAATGACGGGGCAAATGTTAGAAGGAATTGAAAAAATTTGTATAGATGAAAAACCAGATTATGTATTGGTTTATGGCGATACAAATTCAACCTTGGCAGGTGCATTAGCGGCAAAAAAATTACACATTAATATAGCACATGTTGAAGCAGGATTGAGAAGTTTTAATATGCGAATGCCAGAAGAAATAAATAGGATTTTGACTGATAGAATTTCAGATATACTTTTTTGCCCAACTGAAACGGCAATTAATAATTTGAAAAGGGAAGGATATGCAAATATTACAACTAGAATTGTAAAAACTGGTGATGTAATGTATGATGCTGCTATGTTTTATGCCAAAACTTCTGAACAAAAAAGTACAGTTATAAAAAAGAATAAACTTAATGATTTTGTTCTTTGTACTTTACATCGAGCTGAAAATACAGATGATATTAATAATTTAAAATCGATCTTTTCTGCATTAAATAAAATTGCAGAGCAACATCAAATTGTAGTACCTATTCATCCACGAACAAAAAAAATAATTGAGCAAAATAGTTTAACAGCCAATTTTTTGATGATTGAGCCAGTTGGTTATTTTGATATGATTGAGTTATTGAAAAATTGCAATCTTGTTATGACAGATAGCGGAGGACTTCAAAAGGAAGCCTATTTCTTTAACAAAAATTGTGTAACACTAAGAACGGAAACGGAATGGGTTGAATTAGTAGAGAATGGTTATAATATAATTGTTGGTGCCGATGAAGAGAAAATTTTGGCAGCATATAGTACTATGTTAAATAAGGAAAACGATTTTAAATTAAAATTATATGGTAATGCAGATGCAGGTAATCAAATTGTAAATGAATTGCTGAAATGAAAGTATCCATCGTAATCCCCTGCCGAAACGAAGAACAATACATTGGTAACTGTTTACAATCAATTATTGATGCAGATTTTGATAAAAATTTATTAGAAGTTTTTGTTGTTGATGGATTAAGTACCGATAATTCAAAACAAATTATTCAACAATTTTCAGATAAAAATAATTGGATACATTTTATAGAAAATGAAAATCAAACAACACCTTTTGCATTAAATGCAGGCATCAAAAAATCAACTTCGGATGTCGTAATTATTCTTGGTGCACATTCTGAAATTTATCCTGATTTTATTTCTCAAAATATTTTTTATCTAAATAAACATACTGAATGCGGTTGTGTTGGAGGTTATTTGCAAAATGTTTATGAAAATAAAACAGCTGAAATAGTGGGTGCTGCTATGTCTTCGGTATTTGGTGTGGGCAATGCAAATTTTAGAATTCCTGATAAAGAAGGTTTTGTAGACACAGTAGCTTTTGGTGCTTATCGAAAAGAAGTGTTTGAAAAAATTGGTTTGTTTGATGAGGTGCTTACCAGAAATCAAGATGATGATTTTAACTTTAGAGTTACAAAAGCTGGGTTCAAAATCTATTTAACGCCTTTTATTAAATGTAAATATTTTGTAAGAGCATCTTTTAAAAAATTGTATAAACAATATTTTCAGTATGGATATTGGAAAGTTTATTTAAACAAAAAGCATAAAGCTTTTTTATCAGTTAGGCAGTTGATTCCTTTTCTTTTCGTTTCATTTTTATTTCTTGGTTTATTATTAAGCCTTTTGAATAATATTATTGCAGTTGGATATTCATTAGGAGTAATTACATATGGTGTTTTAGCTTTATTGTTTGCATCTAAAAAAACCAAAAAATTAAGTGATGTATTTAAAATTGCATTCACTTTTTTTCTTTTACATTGGGCCTATGGAGCAGGTTATGCAAAAGGTTTTATTTCTTTTTTAATATTAAATAAAAAACCAACAAAAGATGTTCAATTAACAAGATAATATATATGCTTTAGTGTTGTTTTTAAATATTTAGTCAAGCCTCAAAAAGTCAATTTCTGTGATTAAAAGCGGCATTGTAAAAATTAGCGTTAAGAAAATTTATCAGTTAAGCAAAAAAAAGCAAAACTGTTTGAAGTCCCGATTTGAAAATCAAGG
>JBEANU010000010.1:0-3963 GCA_041165265.1 Bacteroidota bacterium
ATCTTTAGCATCATAGGTACAAATATAGCTTTGGTGGGTAAATCACTGAAATTAATATCAAGTGGCACAGCACTTAAATAACAATTGCCTTTACTTACAGCAAATTTACTCATCAAACTACTTCCATCTTTTAGTGGCAAAATTTGCTCTTCATTATTAATAATTGTTGATGCTATTAAAAAATGTTTTTTCACTTTTGGTAAATCCATATTATCTGATAATTTCAAAAAAACATCTTTCATCAAATTCATTTGTGTATTGATGTTTGTTACGTTCTGCTCCTTATTACTCAAATTTGAATAGATGCCGCAGCGCATTACGTTTAGTAAATTATTATAACTATTAAAATCAGAAACTTCGTTAGGAAATATTATTAAACTTCCTCCATTGGTAGTAAATTTTTGTAGTTCAGTTATTAATCCTGTTGAAATGTTTTTTAGTTGATTCAGAACAATGCATTGTTGCGTTTTAAAAATTCCGTAATCAATTTGATGCGCCGAGATATTAATATTATTAATTTGATTATCTGAAAATAATGCATTTAAATAATTACTTTCTTTAGCCTCATTAATGCAAAGAATGTTAATTTTTTCTTTTACTTCAAAACTAAAAAAGTAGGTATCATCAAATGTTATTGCATTGCTATTGATACTTATCAAACCCTTATTCCATGCTGGCTGTGTAATGGTAAATGGTATTGTATCAATAATACTTTGATGGGCTGAAACTGAAAAATCGCCAACATACTTTAGTTTATCATTCAACATTAAAGTTAACCTATTATTGGTTACATCGTTGTTGCCAAAATTTGTAATTTTTACAAATAATTTCATCTGTTGGTTAATAGTTTGAACAGGCATATCAAACCAACAAGTATCTACACTTATATTTTGAACTTCATCTGAAAACAATGGCAATGCTATGGTTTTAATGCTACTATCATTTTTAAATGTGCTACCAAGCAACTGCGATTTTTGAAAATCTGATATTAAATAGGCGGCTGAATTTTTTAATTTATTTAAACTCAAAGCTTGCGATTGCTTGGCTATGATACTTGTAAATAAAGGTGATTGGGGCTGAATTTTAATTTTTTCAATGGTTTTTAGCGCATCCGTTTTTGAAATTAAATATTGTTGGCTACCATTCATTTCATTTGTAATGATTTGAAATTGTGTATTGGCACCATATCCACTGATTAATTCATTTGCTTTTTGTTTAGCAATTTCAAACATGGGTACTCCATTTTTAGTATTGCCCATACTGAATGAATTATCAATATAAATGCTTACTTGCTGCTCACTTGTATCAATTTTAGTAAGTGCATTTTTAATGTAAGGTTGTGCAAAAGCAAATACTGCAAGCAAAATCGCCATCGCTCTGCAAAACAATACCAACAAGTGTTTTAAGGTATTACGGTTGGTGGTTTGTTGTTTTACTTCCTTTAAAAATTGAATGTTTGGAAATAAAACCTTTTTATATTTTCTGAAATTAAAAAGATGAATAATAATAGGTAACGCAATAGCTACCGATGCAATTAAAAATGTGGGGAATAAAAAATTCATATCTAAAAGCGAAAATACAATCAATTGTATTGAAAGCAAATTAATAATTGTAAATGATTGATATATTAATTCAGGGTCAAAAAAAAATCCCAAAAAAATAAATTTGGGATTTTAGTTGGTGATGATTTACATCAACTCCTGTATATCTTTCATTATTTTTAAAGCCATGTTGTTTGCAATATTTTCATATCGGCTTTCAGCATACACTCTAATTATTGGTTCCGTATTCGATTTTCGTAAATGAACCCAACCTTCGCTCATTGTTATTTTCAAACCATCAATTTTGTTTAGGTTTTCATTCTTGTACTTATCAGCTACTTTTTCAAGAACCACATCTACATCTACACCTTTGTTTAGTGTAATTTTATTTTTTGAAATCACATAATCAGGGTAAATGTTTCTAAGCAATTTAGTGGTTTTACCCGATTTTGCTAAATGAGTTAAAAACAAAGCAATACCAACTAAAGCATCACGACCATAATGCAATTCAGGATAAATAATACCACCATTTCCTTCACCGCCAATTACAGCATTTTTTTCTTTCATTAAGGTAACCACATTTACCTCACCTACGGCAGCTCCAAAATGGCTACCACCATGTTTTTCAGTAATATCTTTTAATGCAGTAGTGGATGATAAATTGCTAACTGAATTTCCTTTTTTGTTTTGTAATACATAGTCAGCAATAGCCACCAAAGTATATTCCTCACCAAACATTTGTCCTTCTTCGGTTACAAAACATAATCTATCAACATCTGGATCTACAACAATACCTAAATCAAATCGCTTATGTTTTACTTCATTGGCAATAGCTACTAAATGCTCAGGTAAAGGCTCAGGATTGTGTGCAAATTTACCATTAGGTACATCATTTAAAACCACCACTTCTTTAACTCCTAATTGTTGTAATAAAATAGGAACTATGATGGCGCCAGTTGAGTTAATACCATCAACAACAATTTTAAATTCCTTTTTGGCAATGATATCTTTATCTACCAATTCAAGTGCTAAAATTTTATCAATATGTTTTTGAAAATAGGTGTCATCATTTTTCACACTACCTAATTCATTTACATCAACGAATGTATATTTTTCCTTCTCTGCAAGCCTTAATACCTTTTGCCCATCTGCTTCAGAAATAAATTCACCAAAATGATTTAAAAGTTTTAAAGCATTCCATTCTTTAGGGTTATGGCTAGCCGTTAAAATTATACCACCACCAGCATTCTCATCGGGCACTGCAATTTCAACTGTTGGTGTAGTAGATAATCCTAAGTTAACCACTTCAAAACCCATTGAAATTAAAGTTCCAATCACTAAATGTTCTACCATTTCGCCACTAATACGGGCATCACGACCAACTACCATTTTCTTTTTTCCACTATTTTCATGAATAAAAGTTGCAAAAGCTGCGGTATATTTTACAATATCAATTGGCGATAATGATTCTGCAGGCTTACCACCAATTGTACCTCTAATTCCTGAAATTGATTTAATTAACGTCACTTGATTATTAAATTTTTTATTATAAAATTGTATTTGAAATAAAAAAACCTGCTCAATATTTTAGATTAAGCAGGTTTATATTTTGATGGCCAAATTACTTATTCAGCAGAAGGAGCAGCCTCTTCAGCAACCACTTCTTTTTTTGGAGCTGCCTTTTTCATTTCAGCTTTTTGCTTACGATGTGCATCTTTTTTTGCATTTGCTTTAGCATCATGCTGACTCATAAATTCAGCGAATTTAGGTTCAACATCTTCTGCTTTTACTACACCTTTTTTAACGCCTCGTAATAAATGGCGTTTAAATAAAATACCTTTATAAGATAAAATACGATGAGTAGTTTCAGTAGCTTGAGCTCCTTTATCTAACCATTGAATAGCTCTATCAACATTCAATTCAATTGTAGCTGGTACAGTTAATGGATTGTAAGAACCAATTTTTTCAATAAATTTACCATCACGTGGCGATCGGCTATCAGCCACCACAATTTGATAAAATGGCGCTTTCTTGCGACCATGACGTTGTAAACGGATTTTTGTAGGCATAAATAATACGAGTTATTTTTTTGCGGTTAATAATTATTTGTTGATTGCAAAAGTATAAAATTGAATTTTAAAATTATAATTAACTTCAAAATATTTTAAACAAAAAAAAAAAGACCCCTCATAAAGATGAAGGGCCTATTACTATTAAACCACTAATAGAAATATCTTATAATAGATTGTATTTATATATTTAATTATACAATCTAAACTGCATAAATTTGAACAATTAACTATCTATAATGTGGTTTAATGATAATAATTTTAATACTTTGATTAAAATTTCATCTGATGCAAACATATAAGATTAACTCAAAATTGAATCTACAGAAAAACACGTATTTATCTACGTAAAA
>JBEANU010000011.1:0-14748 GCA_041165265.1 Bacteroidota bacterium
AACTCACAAGTTTACCAGCTTTATCTTCTTCTTTGACATACTTAGATTGTAGTACTAATCAATTAACAAGCTTACCTGCTTTACCTGCTTCTTTACAAACTTTGAGTTGTAATACTAATCAACTCACAAGTTTACCTGTTTTACAAGCTTCTTTGCAAAATTTGTATTGTTATAATAACAAGTTAACCAATTTACCAGCTTTGCCTGCTAATCTAAAAAGTTTAGATTGTTCTAGGAATCAACTCACAAGTTCGATCAATTTACCTACTACTTTACAAAGTTTGAATTGTGGGTGGAATCAACTCACAAGTTTGCCTGCTTTACCTGTTACTTTGCAATATTTGGATTGTAGTTATAATCAAATTACTTGTTTACCTGATTTAAAAAATATTACATCATTATATTATAGTTCAAATTTAATAACTTGTTTACCTAATTATGGATGGAATAATCAGTTATATAATTCATTTCACACCCAATATCCAATTTGTGGTTTATTCAATTCTACATCTTGCGAAATGTATTGGAACATTAGCGGAACTGTTTATGTAGATAAAAATTCATCTTGTACCTATGATGCAGTAGATACAGTACTGAAAAATATTAAAGTAGAATTGTGGCGAAATGGAAATTTAGAACAGCAAACATTTAGTCGCCCTGATGGTACTTATACCTTTGATGTAAATATTTATGATACTTTTCAAATAAAAATTGATACAACCCATCTTCCGTTTTATTTAAGTTGCCCAACGCAACAAACTTTAACTTCTATCATTTCTGCAACCGATTCAATTGATGCAAATATGAATTTTGCCATGCAATGCAAAACTGTTGCAGATGATATTACAGCAAAAAATATCCTAACAACAAGACACCGCCCAGGCAGAACGGTAAATGTTTTCATTCAAATAGGACTAAAAAATAACTATGGATATTATTGTTCAAATTCAAGCTTAAGCGGTAAAATAAAATTGTTTAAATCAGGGGGTTTGAAATTCTTGAATAATAATAGTTATTCAATTGCACCTTTATTAATTAGCACAGACTCACTTATTTGGAATGTAGCAGATTTTAATTCTTTTATGAATAGTATTTCATTTACTGTTCAAGTTGATACACAGGCTCAAATAGGTCAATCGGTTTGTTATCAATTAATTGTAGAGCCTAATTTTGTTGATGCAAATAGAAGAAATGATACCTTAAATTTATGTTTCCCAATTTTCAATGGTTATGACCCAAATGAAAAATCAGGAAGATTAAATGTTGTTGATTCAACAATAACTTATACTGTTCAATTTCAAAATACAGGCAATGATACGGCGCAGCATATTATTGTAAGAGATACTTTAAGCAATGATTTGGATATTATGAGCTTAGAAGTTTTGAATTATAGTTTTCAGCCATTCATTCAAACTTTCAGCAACGTAGCGGTATTTAATTTCCCTAATATTAATTTAGTAGATAGCACAACCAACGAAAAAGGAAGCCATGGTTTTGTAACTTTTAAAATAAAAGTGAAGCCAAATGCGGTTTCTATTCGAAATCAAGGAGCAATTTACTTTGATTTTAATCCACCTATTTATACAAATACTTCAGTGGTTTCTTTATGCACTTATCACCAAACATATTCTACTCTAACTCATGTAATTTGTAATAATTTACCTTTTAATTTCAATGGTAATAATTTATTTATAGCAGGAATTTATTACGATACTTTACAAAATTATCTAGGCTGTGATAGCTTTATAACACTGCATCTGAATGTGAATCAACCCTCATCAAAATCAATAAACCAAACTATTTGTAATAACCAAACTTATAATTTGAATGGCACAATTTTAACACAAAGCGGAACTTATTATGATACTATGCAAAATCATTTTGGATGTGATAGTTTTATCACTTTGCACTTAATCGTAAAACCAATTAGCAGTTATTCATTTAATCAAACGATTTGCAGCAATCAGCCTGTTTTTATTCATAATGTTTATGTAAATACATCGGGTATTTATCATGATACTTTAATAAATTATATGGGTTGCGATTCGTTAATCACACTTTATTTAACAGTAAAACCTGCCACTAATTCATCATTCACAAAAACTATTTGTAGCAATCATCCATATTTGTTTAACGGTCATTTATTAAACTCAACAGGCAAATATTATGATACATTGCAAAATTATTTAGGCTGTGATTCAGTGATTACATTACGATTAACAGCTAAACCAGCTTATCAATACAACTCAACAACCATAACTATTTGCGAAGGTTCTATCTATTTGTATCACGGACATTTTTATACTACCAGTACTCAATTGTACGATACATTTCAAACACAATTAGGCTGTGATTCAATTGTAGGAATTCAAATAATTACGATTCCAGCACCTGATACTTCGGTAGTTCAAAGTGGCAACAAACTCATAGCCCAAGCGCAACACAGCAGTTATTTTTGGTATGATTGTACACAACATCAATTGATTCAAAATGCCAATGATGATACATTTATGGTTTATCATTCGGGTAGTTATGCTGTAATTGTAAAAGATAGTTTAACGCTTTGTAGTGATACATCAAATTGCAGAACCATTGTGGTTAGTGGGGTTGAGGGACATTTGGAAGTAGCAAGTAATCAGTTAACAGTATATCCAAATCCGGTGAATGATAAGTTATTAGTTACAGGTTATCAGTTATTAGTAAATACAATTGAAGTAACAAATGTGTTAGGTCAATTACAACATTGCTCCATTACTCAATACTCAATTCACAATACTGAAAACTACCAACTGAATACCGCCAACTTATCATCAGGCACATACTTCATCAAAGCTACCGATACCAAAGGCAAAATTTATTATTCAAAATTTGTGAAGGAGTAAATAGTTAATGTTGAACAATTCAATATTTTTTATAATATTTGAAAGGGAAATAAAATATTTTTAAAACAATTAAATCAAAATTATTATGAGTTGTATCATGCATTGTTGGTGGCAAATTTTGGTAGCCACATTAGCCTATTGGATGGTGGGTTCAATTTGGTTTACGCCAAAAGTATTTGGTAAAATTTGGCAAAAAAGTCATCAATTACCTGAGTTAAATGATGAAGCGATGAAAGAAGCCATGAAAAAAATGCCTGTAATGATGGTAAAATCGTTTCTCAGTTCATTATTAATTTGTACTTCGTTATGTTATTTTATGTGTTCATCAAATTGTTGCGTTCAATGCACCGGGCCAGCTATGTGTATGCCTATCATGATGCATAATTTAAAAATTGCCTTATTATTAGGTATTGCAACAATTGGCGGAGCAATGAGCATGGGCTACATATATCAACAAAAACCAATAGCAGCTTATTTGGTTGATATTGGTTATCATGTAGTATCATTAATAATAGCATCGGCAGTATTGCATTTATTATGCAGCCATATTTAATACCGCATTAAATTATTGTGTTGGTAGTTTGTTGAAATAAATTGTTGTTCAATTTTATTAGGCTATTGCCTTGCACTATCAGTATGAAAATTTATATTTGTAGAAATAGAATTTGAATATGTTATCACAAAATCAATCGCTGAAGCAATTGCAAAAAATGTCGCCTCAACAAATTATGTTGATGAAACTTTTGCAAATTCCAACAGCACAATTAGAAGACCGAATAAAAGAAGAATTAGAATTAAATCCAGCATTAGAAGATCCTCAAACCAGCGCCGATGAAGATATTTACGAAACTAAAAGCGTTGAAGATGAATTGCGTAATGATGAATTAGAAAATGAAAAAAGTGAAGAAGATGTTAGTTCATCGGATGATTTAAATATGGAGGAATATTTAAGCGATGATAATTTAGATACGCCCGATTACAAAACGCAAAGTGATGATTATAATGATGATGACGATAATAAAACAATACCGCATGCTGTAACCAAAAGCTTTCATGAACATTTGGAACAGCAATTGGGTTTGTTGGAATTAGACGACCATAAATTTTTAGTAGCTGATTATATTATTGGTAGTATTGATGATGATGGCTATTTGCGCCGCCCATTGGATGCCATGATTGATGATTTAGCATTTTCACAAAATGTGCATACTACACTCAATGAGCTGAATGATTTATTGTATGAAATTCAGCAATTTGACCCACCCGGAATTGCAGCTAGAAATTTGCAAGAATGTTTATTAATTCAACTTCGCAAAAAAGAACACCCATCACCTTATGTAAAATTGGCCATTAAAATAGTGGAAAATCATTTTGATGAATTTACAAAAAAACATTATGATAAATTATGTAAAGAGTATGATGTAGATGATGAATTATTAAAGATTGTGTTAGAGCAAATCACAAACCTGAATCCTAAGCCGGGCAGCGGTTACAATGAAAATAGTAAAATGGATTATTATGTAATTCCTGATTATATATTGGTAAATAACGATGGCGAACTTACACTTACTTTAAATTCACGTAATGCACCTGAATTAAAAATATCAAATCATTTTAAAGAAATGATTCGTGATTTTGAAAAAAGCGAAAAGAAAGATAAGCAACAACGTGATGCAATTATTTTTGTAAAACAAAAATTAGATTCGGCAAAATGGTTTATTGATGCCATCAAACAAAGGCAACATACCATGCTATCAGTAATGCGAACTTTGATGAAAATACAATACAATTATTTTTTAACAGGTGATGAGGCTGATTTAAAACCCATGATTTTAAAAGATATAGCCGAGCCTACACAGCTTGATATTTCAACTGTTTCAAGGGTTGCCAATAGTAAATATGTGCAAACTGAATTTGGTACTTTTCCGTTAAAATCTTTTTTTAGTGAATCAATGAGTACCGACAGCGGTGAAGAAGTATCAAACAAAGAAATCAAAAAAATACTAACTGAATTAATTGCTATTGAAAGCAAAAAAAAACCTTGGAGTGATGAGTACTTGATGCAAGAATTAAATAAAAAAGGGTATAATATTGCTCGAAGAACAGTAGCCAAATACCGTGATATGTTGGATATACCTGTGGCAAGATTGCGTAAAGAACTATAACTAAAATGAAACAATGAATCCTAAAAAAGTATTATTAATAATAATGGATGGATGGGGAAAAGGACTGGGAGATAGAACCGATGCAGTTTCAATGGCTAATCCGCAGTTTGTAAATAATTTGTACAAACAATATCCTAATAGTGAATTAATTACCCACAGTGAAGCCGTAGGATTGCCTAACGGACAAATGGGTAATAGTGAAGTAGGGCATTTGAATATTGGCGCTGGAAGAATTATCTACCAAGATTTATTAAAAATTGATATTGCTATTCGTGAAAATAAATTAGCTGAAAATCAAAATTTATTGCAAGCCATACAATATGCAAAACAAAATAATTGCACCTTGCATTTAATGGGTTTGGTAAGTGATGGCGGTGTACACAGTTCTTTGAATCACTTGAAAGCCTTATGCAGTATATTTTTAAAGCATGATGTGAAAAATGTTTGTATTCATGCATTTACTGATGGAAGAGATACTGACCCTAAAAGCGGAATACATTATTTAGCGGATATTGAAAATTATATTTCAAATTCGTCCATAAAAATAGGAAGTATAGTGGGTAGATATTATGCCATGGATAGAGATAAACGCTGGGAACGTGTAAAACAAGCTTATGATTTATTGGTGCATGGCAAAGGCTCAGATGCAGCTTCGGTGGCTGATGCTATCACTTCATCTTATAATAATAATGTTACTGATGAATTTATTTTGCCTGTAAAAATTAAAAATAATTTTTCGCCGATAAAAGAAAATGATGCTGTTATTTGCTTCAATTTTCGTACGGATAGATGCCGAGAAATTACGCAAGTATTAACACAGTTTGATGTACAGGAGCAAAATATGCATACTTTAAATTTGCATTATACTACCCTGACAAAGTATGATGAAACCTATAAAAATGTACATGTTATTTTTGATAATAGTAATGTACAAAACGCTTTAGGCGAAGTGTTGGCGGCAAATGGTAAAACCCAAATACGAATTGCTGAAACAGAAAAGTATCCGCATGTAACCTTCTTTTTTAATGGTGGTAACGAAACACCTTTTATTGGCGAACAACGCATCATGATTCCATCAGCCAAAGTAGCTACGTATGATTTAAAACCTGAAATGAGTGCTATTGAAATGAAGGATGCTATATTACCTGAAATAAAAAAAGGAGTGGTTGATTTTGTGTGTTTGAATTTTGCAAATGCAGATATGGTAGGGCATACGGGCAATTTTAATGCAGTAGTGAAAGCAGTACAAACGGTTGATGCTTGTGTGAAAGAAGTGGTGGAAACAGGGTTAGCAAATGGCTATACTATTTTATTAACTGCTGACCATGGTAATGCTGATTACATGCTAAACCCTGATGGTAGCCCAAATACAGCACATACAAAAAATCCGGTACCATTATTTTTGATAGATAATAATGATAAACCTGAATTAAAAAATGGAAAATTAGCTGATTTGGCACCCACTATTTTAACCTTGATGCAAGTACCAATACCATCTGAAATGACGGGTGATGTTTTAATTTAATTCCGTGGTGATGGATTAATATCTAATCCACAAAAATCATTTTTTAAATATTTATGATAAGCTGTAACAGCTATCATTGCTGCATTATCAGTACAGTATTCAAATTTGGGGATGAATAAATTCCAACCCAATTTGGCAGCATGTTCGGTGGCACTATTTCGCAAAGCACTATTAGCACTTACGCCACCAGCAATACAAATTTCTTTAATAGATGTTTGTTCGGCAGCAGCAATTAATTTATTCATTAAAATAGATACAATTCGGTATTGAACCGAGGCACAAATATCATTCAAATTTTCCGCTACAAAATTTGGATTGATAGCAATATTTTTCTGTAAAAAATAAAGTATAGATGTTTTTAAACCTGAGAAACTAAAATTTAATTCAGCAATTTTAGGCTCACTAAAATTATATTTTTTAGGATTTCCTAATTTTCCATATTTATCAATCAGCGGTCCGCCGGGATAAGGCAAACCAAGCATTTTAGCGGTTTTATCAAACGCTTCGCCTGCAGCATCATCAATAGTTTCACCAATTATTTCATGATGCAAATAATCTTTTACCAAAATAATTTGAGTGTGCCCACCTGAAACGGTTAAACATAAACACGGTAATTTGGGTTGATGTTCATCAATAAAATTAGCCAATACATGCGCCTGCATGTGGTTTACAGCAATTAGTGGTTTTTGTAAACTGAATGCCAAACCTTTTGCAAAACATACACCTACTAATAATGAACCAATTAAACCTGGCGAAGTAGTGCAGGCAATAGCATCAATATCAGCTAAAGTTGAGTTAGCTTTTTTTAATGCTTCATGCGCCACTGGTATCATATTTTTCATGTGATCACGTGATGCCAATTCAGGCACCACACCACCATATTGCTCATGTATTTTTTGATTACAAATTAAATTTGAAAGCACCTTTCCATCTTTCCAAATGGCTACAGCAGTGTCATCGCATGATGATTCAATAGCAAGTATAGTTGGATTTTGATTCATGAATTTAATTTATAAATTTGGATTGTAAAACTAATTTGAGGGCTGCATAATTACAATTTTTTATGCTGAAAATTTTGATTAAAACGTATTACTTTGGGTAAATAATATTGGATAAAAATTGGATACAATGTAGGGCTTTTAAAAAAAATATTATTTCTAAACAATTAAATAAAATTAAAAAATGACTTCAAAAGACAATTCATTAAACTGGTTTGAAATTTCTGTAAAAGACATTAGCCGAGCCAAAAAATTTTACGAATCAATATTAGGTTTTAAAATGCCTGAAATGGAAATGATGGGAATGAAAATGGCTTTTTTTCCGATGGAACCCAATAGTGGTAAAGCAAACGGTGGATTATGCCAAAGCAAAATGCACAAGCCTAGTAAATCGGGCGCAAAGGTTTATTTAAATGCAAACCCTGATTTAAATACCGTACTAAAAAAAGTAGTGAAGGCTGGTGGTGAAATTCAAATGTCAAAAACATCATTAGGCCCCAATGGATTCATGGCTTTTATTGTAGATACGGAAGGTAATTCAATTGGATTACACTCAAATAAGTAAATGTTAAAATTGCAAAGCCACTAAGTACTTCGTGGCTTTGTGGTTTATCAACTTCATTTTTAAAAATAAATTTGCCGATGCTAAAATTGGTATCACAAAGTATGGTACCTAAAAGGAGTTTGTACAAAATCATATCATTCAATTCATGAGCAATTTAACTACCACCCAACAACATTTTAAAACGGTAACAAGTTTTGAAATCTTTGTATCAAGCCAATTTCAAGGCGATGTGAATGCAATTTGTTGGCATCGTGAATTGATTGGTGATTATGGTGAAATAGTTAGTGCCTTTCAACCAACTGAAAATATTACTGTAATTGATGAAAAGCAATTAGTAGCAATGCAACTAACTGAACAAGGACAACTTGCTAGAAGCATTATTTTAAATGATTTGCAATTGTTAAAAAATTATGGTGCATCACCTATTTTAAATTTGATTAAATGTTATGAAAGAGATGATTCAACTTCATTTTTTCCAACTGATGTTTATTCATTTCATGCTGATAGTTCGCCAATTAATACAGATACTTTTTTGTGCACTTATTTTGGTGAACCAAGCGAAATTTTGCCTAATGAATTTGCAGAAAAAAAAGTGCTTGTCACAGAAATTCGGAATGAATTAAAAATGAATTTTACTGGCACTGAAGATGAATTTGAAAATTATTTAAGGGAGCATTTTTTTGATTTGCATTATCAAGCAAAACCTAATGCAAATGTTATAAGTTTAGGTATTGGCAAGCTTTGGCGCTTGGCAGTAGATAGCCCTGAAAGCAAAGTACAGCCTTGCATTCATAGAGCACCAATTGAAAAAAATGGAGAATATAGGTTATTATTAATTTGCTAAAAATGAGATGAGTTAAACAGATATTTTTAATTTAAATTTGATTAATCTTTAAAATAAAATTTTATGATGAACCATACTAAAACGGATGAACGAATTGCCAAAATGACTTTTGCTTCTGTATATCCATTATACATCAATAAGGTAGAAAGAAAAGGAAAAACATTAGATGAATTGCATCAAATAATTTTGTGGCTCACACAATTTTCAGAAGAAAAATTAAAACAGCTTATTGATGAAAAAGCAACATTTGAAAGATTTTTTCATGAAGCAAAATTAAATCCCAAAGCTGAATTAATCACTGGCGTAATATGTGGTTACAGAATTGAAGAAATAGAAAACCCATTGACTAAAAAAGTGAGATATTTAGATAAATTGGTGGATGAATTAGCCAAAGGAAAAAAGATGGAAAAAATATTAAGAAGTTAAAATAAAGTATTGATGTGATACAGAATTTGTTGCTTAGGTTACTGTTCCTTGAACGAAACTATTGATGTATGTAAGGATTTGAATCTCGATGAAGATTTTTCAAATCGGAACTTCAAACTATTTTGTTTTTTATGTTCTACCGATAAATTTTATTAATGCTAAATTTTACAATGCCGCTACAAATCAATGAAAATGACTTCTTGAAGATTGGCTAATTACAATGCAAAGTTTGTAAAAAAATAGGTTATTAAATTTTTCAAATAGAAATCATTTCCCCTTCCGTACTTAAAAAACTATTTGCAAAAACCGATTTGGCTTGTAATAACATTTCTTGCAAATGCGGCTCTTTATATTTGGCAGAAAAATGCCCCATATACAATCGTTTAACATTGGCTTGTTGGGCAATGGTAGCGGCTTGTGAGGCTGTACAATGAAATGTTTCAGCTGCTCTTAATTCATCTTCATTTTTAAAAGTAGTTTCATGATAAAGCACATCTACATTTTTTATATCTGATACAATTTCAGGCAAAAATTTTGTATCGCTGATGTATGCATAACTTCGTGAACGAGGCGGTTCATCTGTTAGTAATTTATTATCTATCGCCATTCCTTTATCATCTATAAAATCCATTCCTTTTTTAATGTCAGCAATTTTAGCTACAGGCACTTTATATCGGCTGATTTGTTCACTCAAAATTTTTCTATCTTTTGGTTTTTCTCTGAATATAAAGCCTACACATGGTATGCGATGTTGCAATTGAATGGTTTGAACCGTGATTTCTTTATTCTCATAAATTAATTCATTTTTATCTGAATGAAAAATATATTTAATTGGATAGCTTAACACAGCGCCGCTATGTTGCAGCTGTACTTCAATGATGTGTTTCAATGGTTCATGACAAAAAATAGTAAGCGGTTGCACACGATGCAGTAAACTATAAGTGCTCAGCAAGGCAATCAACCCAAAAAAATGGTCGCCGTGTAAATGTGAAATAAAAATATGATCAATTCTACTTCGTTTTATTCCGTAATTGGTCATCTGCATTTGTGTTCCTTCACCACAATCAATCAAATAATGTTCATTGCCAATGTGCAATACCTGTGCACTTGGGTGCCTGCCATTAGAAGGCACTGCTGAATTATTTCCTAAAATAGTAATGGTAAACATATCACAAAATTAAACCTTGAAAAAGCTGCAAATTAATGGTATTTGTTGGTTAGAGTATCATTTTTATTCAGCCAAAAAAATTGATAATTAGCACCACATAATTTTGCATCTTTGCGGCATGACAACAGTATTTGAAGGCGAACATTTATTGCCCGGCCAATTAGGGCATCTTGGTGTTATTATCATTTTTGTAGCATCACTCATTTCATCTATTTCCTACTTTTTTTCAGTACAAAAAAAAGAAGAAACAGAGCAAATTAGCTTTTTGAAATTGGGCAGAATTTCATTTTTAATAATGGCTTTAGGAGTGCTTACTACTTTTTTTAGTTTATTTTATATCATCTACAATCATCTGTTTGAGTATCATTATGCTTGGCGGCATAGCAGCCTTGAACTGCCCGTGCATTACATGATTAGCTGTTTTTGGGAAGGGCAGGAGGGCAGCTTTTTATTATGGATGCTTTGGCAAATGATATTAGGTTTAATATTGATAAAAACTTCAAAAAAATGGGAAGCGCCGGTGCTTACAGTGATTGCAGCAAGTCAGTTTTTTTTAGCTTCCATGCTTTTAGGTATTTATATTTTTGATTATAAATTGGGTAGCAATCCGTTCACCTTATTACGTGATGTAATGAACAACGCACCCATATTTAAAATGCCTAATTATTTAACTATGGTAACGGATGGTAACGGGTTAAATCCTTTACTTCAAAATTATTGGATGGTAATTCACCCACCTGTTTTATTTTTAGGATTTGCATCAACCGTAGTTCCGTTTGCTTATGCCATTGCAGGTTGGTGGAAAAAAGATTTTGATGGTTGGACAAAAGCCGTTTGGGGTTGGGCCTTATTTAGTGGTGTGGCTTTAACCACTGGCATTATGATGGGCGCAGCATGGGCTTACGAAGCACTTTCATTTGGTGGCTATTGGGCTTGGGACCCAGTTGAAAATGCATCCATTATGCCTTGGATAACTTTAATAGCAGGATTGCATACCCTATTAGCTTATAGGCATAGTGGTCATGCACAAAAAGCCTCATACGTATTATTATCACTCAGTTTTTTATTAGTTTTATATGCCTCTTTTTTAACTAGAAGTGGCATATTAGGTGAATCATCAGTGCATGCATTTACTGATTTAGGATTAGGCGGCCAATTAGTTTTTAATATCATTGCTTTCATTATTCCGTTTATCATTTTATTTATTGTTAGATATAAAAATGTAGTAGAACCTAATAAAGAAGAAAACACCAACTCACGTGAATTTTGGTTATTTATTGGCGCATTAGTTTTATTGGTTTCTTTGTTCCAAATTACTTTCACTACATCAATTCCTGTATTTAATAAATTATTAGGTACTAACTGGGCACCGCCAGCAAAGCCAGTGGAGCACTATAATAAAATTCAAATTTGGATAGCCATATTGCTTACATTATTATCGGCATTTGTTCAATTTTTGCGTTACAAAAATTCTGATTTAAAACAATTCAGCCAACAAATAATGGTACCCACAATAGCATCATTATTTATGGCAGGTGCTAGTATTTGGTATTTTGAAATTAGCGTAATTGCTTATTGGTTAATGATTTGGGCGGCAATATTTAGTATTTTAATGAATGCAAAATTTGTATTCAAATTAAAATCAAATGTATTAAATTGGGGTGGTAGCATTGCCCATATTGGTTTTGGTTTGATGATGGTAGGCGTATTAATTTCATCGTACAAGCAAAGTGTAATTACTAGCAATTCGCCCACAAGTGGCTTAATGGGTAAGGGTTTTGATGAAACCATGAAACAAGAAAATATGCTATTGATGAAAAATACTCCTGAAAAATTAAAAGGATATGAAGTAACTTATATTGGCGATAGCACTGCTGAACCTAACACTTACTATAAAGTAAAATATGTAAAACGAAATGCTGATAGCAGTGTTGCTGAAAGCTTTTACTTGTACCCTAATGTTCAGGAAAATAAAAAAATGGGTACGGTAAATAATCCATCAACAAGACATTATTTCACTAAAGATATTTATACAATTGTAACAGCCACAGCTGATAAAAAAAAGGCTGATGCGCCAATTGATGAAAAGCAATTCAATTATTTTAGGGTACAAAAAGGCGATACTATTAAACTGAAAAATAGTTCACTATTATTTGAAACCATTACCAATGAAGTACTCAGAAAAGATATTGTGCTTGATGATAATGATGTGGTTGCATCAGTGCGATGTAAAGTATTTACAAGCAACAGAAGTTTTAATGCTGAACCGCTTTATGTTATTCGCCATTCATCAGCCTTACCTGTTGAAGATAAAGTGAATGATTTAGGCGTACGAATTTTTGTAAAACAAATTATTCCATCTGAAAATAAAATTGAATTAGGTATAGCTGAAACTGAGCCTGTGGTTGATTATATTGCTTTAAAAGCAATGGAATTTCCGTTTATAAATTTGTTATGGATGGGTACTATTATTGTGATTATTGGTTTTATAGTAAGTATTTTAAAACGAGCAAAAGCAAAATAATTAATACACATTATCTTCGGCTTCCATCATTAAAAATGCTTTAATGAATGGTTGCAAATCACCATCTAATATGGGTTGCACGTTACCTACTTCAAAATCAGTACGATGATCTTTAATCAGTTTATAAGGATGTAAAACATAGCTTCTTATTTGGCTGCCCCATTCTATTTTCTTTTTAGTGGCATTTATTTTATCTCGTTCTTCATTTCGTTTTTTAATTTCCAATTCATACAATTGGCTACGCAACATTTTCATGGCCAATTCTTTATTTCCTAATTGCGATCTATCAGCCTGACAAACAACAACAATGCCTGTTGGCTTATGTGTTAGCTGTACTTTGGTTTCTACTTTATTTACATTTTGTCCGCCAGCACCGCCACTTCTTGAAGTTTGCATTTCAACATCAGCTGCATTGATTTCAATTTCAATGGTATCGTCAACCATTGGATATACAAATACACTTGCAAAAGAAGTGTGCCTACGAGCATTTGAATCAAACGGTGAAATACGAACAAGGCGATGCACACCACTTTCAGCCTTCAAAAAGCCATAAGCAAATTCTCCTTCAAATTGTAACGTAACTGATTTTATACCAGCCACATCACCATCTGTTAATTCCATTTCAGTTACTTTATAACCCTGCTTTTCGCCGTATCTTAAATACATTCTATACAGCATGCCAGCCCAATCACAACTTTCAGTGCCACCAGCACCTGAGTTAATGGTAACTACAGCCCCTAATGAATCTTCAGGCTTATTTAAAGTAGCTTTAAATTCTAATTCTTCAATTTCAATCAAAGCCATTTGATATTGTTTTTCAACATCCTCCTCGGTTGATTCACCCATTTCTAAAAACTCCTGCAACACAGCGCAATCCTGCACTGCATTATTAGTTTGCTTAAAGGCATTTAGCCAAAAAAGTTCTGTTTTAATAGATTTCATAATACTTTCAGCCCGTTTTGGGTCATCCCAAAAATTAGGCGAAAGCGTTAGTGCTTCTTCTTGTTGGTGTTTTTGAATTCGATTTTCAACATCAAAGAAACCGCCTTAAAGCAGCGGTACGCTCCATGATGGTTTTCAGATTTTCAGTAGTCATTTTTTATTAATTTATAGATGAAAAAAGTAGCATTATTAAAAATGAATCAACGTCATTTTTACCACACTACCTACTGCATCTTTTTGTTTCAGAATCATTTTTTCGTTATTTAAAAGTTCAACATCTACCGATTCTTCTTTTTGTTGATCAATTGATTTTGTGATAATTTTTGAACCATCTTTTGTAAATTTGAAAATACCGCTTGATTTTGATGAACCTAAATCAAACTCAAACTTCCCATCTTTTGTAAAAGTAAAAGATGTATTTTTTTTCATTTCATCCATCTGCTTTTGATAGTTTGCTTTGCCTAAGCTATCCATTTTTGATAACATTTTAGCTTCGCCTGAAACATCAATTTGTTCAATTTTCCATTTATTTGAAATTAAATCAATATTACTAGGCTTACATGAAAAAATAGTAACTACCATCAAAAACACTATTGATACAGCCAATATGGCTTTGCTTACTTGTTTATTAATCATATTGAAATAGTTTGAAATTAAAAATGAGGCGCAAATGAAAAGGAAATATTATTAATAACCAAAAAAATCGATT
>JBEANU010000012.1:0-7047 GCA_041165265.1 Bacteroidota bacterium
CAGTTATCAAATCTGCAAATAAACCGGGTAAAGTATTCCAAACAGGGAAAGTAGAGCAACCAATCACTAAACCAACACCTTTAGGAATGGCTTTGAAATTTTTTTCTAAAGTGATATTGAACTTGCCCATTGGTTTTTCCCAAGTTACATTAGCAGGATATTCAGCCAATGATTTTACACCTTGAGCAATGGCTTCTAAAGCTCTATCATTAGCATGAGGACCGCTTGCTTGAAAGCTCATCATGTACGATTGACCTGCAGTGTGCATGGTAGCAAATGCAATATCAAAAAATCTTGTTTTGATATTTTCTAAAGCATCAATTAAAATATCAGCACGTTCAGTTACTGATTTTTTCATCCAATTTTTTTGTGCTGATGATGATTTTTCAATCAAACTATCTACTGAAAATAAAGGATATTTTATTCCTAACGGTTCTTGAGTATATGGTGAAACCTCTTCCCCACCCCAACCCGATTCATTGGATTGCAATAATTCAGTATAATTTTTATTCAAACATGATTTAAAAAAATCAGTTCCTTTTTGCATTCCATCATCGCCATAGGCTTTAGGATGTTCAGGGTATTGAGCAAAAAATTTACGTTCAAAGTTGGCTTTAATAGCCGATTCAATAATTGAAATATGTTTCATTTTGATGATTGATTATTTTAAAAACAAATATACATCAGCATTGTTAAGCAATTAATTTTGTGGCTGAAAATTATTTTTTTGAAACAAATAGCTAAGCAAAAAATACTTATCAACCATAAGCAACGGAATCAAAAATCAAATTGTCATTTTTTCAGAATTTTTACTTTTATCTACGTTAAATCACGTACTATTTTAAGTAAAACAAAGTAGATAATTGATGAAAGCACCTTAGGATATTGTGCTTTCAAATCAAAACCCAAAAGCCTAAACCACCAATAATGAAACTCAACGTAAATGCGATTTCCGAGGAGTTAATGCATTTTTTTAATCAACAACAAGATTTTGTGGTTGTGTTAGAAAATGTTGGCGTTAGTTTAGATATGGGTATTGAATATCAAATAATTTTTGCTAATAGTTTTTGTATCAAAAATTCAATTTTCAAAAATCATCATCCTAATATTCATTTAGGGCAAGCTTTTCCCGATTTAATTCTTTCCAACTTTATTGATCAACTTTCACAAATTCAAATTACTGGCAAACAGTTATTGATAGAGCACCCTATTGACTTTTTAGGTAAAGAATTTTGGTTAAAAACTAAACTAATTAAATTTTCAGATTCCCAAATACTTTGCACTTCTGAAAATATTACAAAACAAAAAATTCGTGAAGTTCAATCACTTGAAATGAGTGAAATGATTAATGGGGCACATCGTATTTTAAATATGAATTGTTGGGAATTAGATTTACAAACCAAAGTAATTACTACCCATTCAGATTTTGCGAAAATTTTTGACTTTGATAATAAATGCAAATCAATATCATTAGAAACCTATTATAGCTTAATGCTTCCGAGTGCGGTTGCGGAAGCTAGGCAGTTTTTAATCACACAAATAATTAACCAACAATCATTTGTTGTTGAACGTGAATTTATTACTGCCAAAGGCAATCATAAATATATTGAAATTACGGGCAAACCCATTTATAAAATGGGTAGTTGTAAAAAAGTAATTGGCACTTTCAGAGATATTACTGAACGTAAAGAATCTGAAACTTTACAACTAAACATGGAAGAGAAATTATCAGAAGCCATGCAATTACTGAAAATGGGCTCGTGGGAATTTGATTTGGTAAATAAAAAACATTTTTACTCAAAGGAATTAAGTGAAATTTTAGAATATGACCAACCCATAAGTTTTCATTCGTTTGAAGAATATTTTGCACACGTTGACGAATCGGAAAAAGAAATTTCAAAAAACAATTACTCAAAAATTGCATCCCGTAAAAATACTTTACAAGTTGATAGAAAATTGGTTACTCAAAAAGGAAATATAAGATATGTTGAATTTGTAAGCAAATCATTAGAAAATGATCAATCAAAAATTTTTGGAACTTTTAGAGATATTACTGAAAAGAAAATTCAAGAGCTAAAATTATTAGAAAACGATAAACGATTAAAAGAGGCACATCATATTTTAAAAACTGGTACTTGGGAATATGATTCAACCACACGAACCATTGTATTTTCAGATGAAACATATAGATTAATCAACGGAAAAATACCACAAAACCTGCATATTGCTGATTATTTTAAATTTGTAAATACAAGTTTAAGAGAACCATATTTTGCTACTTTTTTAGATGCCACCACCAAAAATCAATCACTAAAAAGTATCAATCATTTATGTTTTGAAGATGGCAGTTTTAAATTTATTGAAATTATTGGCAATCCTGCATCATACAGTAAAAATAACACCAAATTTCATGGCACTTTTAGAGATGTAACTGACGATTTTGTGAAAGATGCTGCCATAAAAGATAGTGAAGAAAAATTCAAGCTTTTATTTGAAAGTAACCCTACTATTTATTTTACATTAGATGAAAATGGATTTATTATATCCATCAATCAATTTGGTATTGATTATTTTGGTTATATAAAAGAGGAAATTGTGGGGCATCATGTATCAAAAGTTTTTTATACTGAAGATTCAAAAAAAGCAATAAAAAATTTAGAGTTATTAAAATATTCAGATAATGATTTTTTACAATGGGAAATTAGAAAAGTAAAAAAAACTGGCGAAATAATTTGGGTAAAAGAAACTGCCCGATTGGCAAAAAGCCGCCATGGTAAAACCATTTATTTAATTGTATGTGAAGATATTACCAGTGAAATTTTAAACCGAAATTTAATTAGAAAAAAACAACAAGAGTTATTGTGGGCAAAAGAAAAAGCGGAAGAAGCCGCACTTGAAAAACAACAATTTGCAAGTATTATGAGTCATGAAGTTCGTACGCCATTAAATGCTGTAATTGGTATGACGAATCTTTTATTGATGGATAACCCTCGTGAAAATCAAATTCAAGAATTAAGTACTTTAAAATTTGCTGCCGAAAATTTATTATCATTAGTAAATGATATTTTAGATTTTAGTAAAATTGAAAGCGGTAAAGTATTGCTTGAACAAATTACTTTTGATTTGCCAGTAATGGTAACTAATTTACGCAATAGTTATCAATTTAAAGCAGATGAAAAAAACATAAAAATAAATGCCATTATTGATGAAACCATTCCGCATCAATTAATTGGTGACCCTACCCGTATTGCACAAATATTGAATAACTTGGTTTCAAACGCTATTAAATTTACTGATATTGGTTATGTGGATGTATCCGTAAGGGTATTAGGAATGAATACTGAAAAAGCTACCATTAGATTTGAAGTAAGCGATAGCGGCATTGGAATTTCAGCGGAAAAACACCACACCATTTTTGAAAGTTTTTCACAAGCCAACTCAGATACAACCCGTAAATACGGCGGTACAGGGCTTGGGCTTACCATCACAAAAAAATTAATTGAATTACACCAAAGCAATATTTTTATTGAAAGTGAAATAGGCAAAGGCTCAACTTTTTATTTTGATTTAACATTTAATATATCTACTGAAAAATTATTACCAATACCAAATTTTGATGATTTAGGTGAAAAAAATATGGTGGGCAAAAGAATTTTATTAGTAGAGGATAATCCTTTTAATCAATTAATTGCTACTAAATTTTTAGAGAAATGGAACGCCGTTGTTGAAACCGCCGAAAATGGTAGAGTGGCTTTGGAAATACTTTCAAAAACCAATAATTTTGATTTGATTTTAATGGATATTCAAATGCCTGAATTAGATGGAATTGAAACTACAAAAGCCATCAGAAAATTGGATGATATTGCTTTACAGCGCATTCCAATTATTGCACTTACGGCAGTTGCTATGGAAAATGATAAAGAAAAATTATTAAACGATGGTATGAATGATTATATCAGTAAACCATTCAACCCCACTGAATTGTACAAAAAAATACTCTCCATGTTGTAATTCAATTGTTCTTTTTTAGAATTTAGAAGTTAGTAATGAGTAGTGTGAAATAATTAATTCAAAAATCATCATTCGATTGTTCGGTTCTTCGTAATTAATTTGAGTATTTAGAAGTTGAAATATAGAAGTTAGTATTACGAATTGTAATATTTACTTTACAATCTAAAACTTAATGATAATGAATTAGATGCACTTGGCAAATAATACCATGCTCGGCAATAACCAATTGTAAACCGTTTTGTTTTAACATGAAAGCCACCACTAAAGCCAATTAAGCCATTTCGGGTTGTGGTTTTTAATTCCTGCCTTCGTAAATTATTATAACCAATTTGCACACTTAATGATTTGCCTAAAAACAATTCGCCACCAAAATTTAAATGCCTAAATAATTTATCAATAGTATACTTTTTAGGGGTTGAATTTTGGGCTGTATCAGCATTTAAAACAACTGACGAAACCACATCCTTTGGATTATCATACCTAATATTCCATTGAGTAAGATGATGGGCTGTAAGGTGGAATGCAAAAGGTATATGTGCTAATCTTTTTGAAAACCCCACTAACAAATCAGTAGGAAATGCTTCACTTGAAATTTCATCATACACATTATTGGGATAATAATTTTTAAGTTGTAATCCTGCATTTTTAATCAAACAAGTAACAGCCATTTTTTTTGCAGTATCAGCATAAGTGGCACTAATATCAATAGCTGCACCAGTTGCCAATAAATCATCCAACCTTGAAGCCACCAATTTAGCATTTACACCATAAGTAAACAATGGATTTAATTTTTTACCAAATCCAAATTGTAATGCAGTTTCTTCGGCTCCAAAATTGCCATGCGTTTCACCTGTTTCATCAGCTCGTTTAAAATTACCGTAATTAATATATTGAATACCACCTGAAAATGTTATATCATGTTTGCTATCATATTTTGTATAATTTATTTGCCCATGCTGAATGCCAGCAAATAAAATTTCATGTTGCAATGTAAAATTTCTATTCATTTTATCATTTAACAAACTTGGGGTATAGGCGGCTAAACTAACATCATTGCTTTGTTGCGTTAAAATATAACCACCTAATGCAACAGCTTTAGTACTTACAGGCATTCGCAAAAATTCAAAAGTTGAATGAGCACCCGTTTGAGCATACAAATTGGTAAAAATGCTACAACAAATAATCTGAAAAATTAATAATTTGATTTTCATAAAGTAGGTGCAAATTAATGGATAAACGAAAATAAATTTTAAATATTTTATGGTGTAACTTTGTGTTTTAAAATCAATAAAAATGATAATAAGATGTAAAGCGCCTTTACGAATTGGATTAGCTGGTGGCGGTACTGATGTAAGCCCCTACAGCGATTTGTATGGCGGTGCTATTTTAAATGCAAGTATCAATTTAAATGCTTATGCCAGCATTGAGCCATTAGATAATGGAACGATTATTTTTCAATCAAATGATAAAAATGAAATAGTTGAATACAATGATTCCACTGAATTAAAATTAGATAATAAATTAGATTTATTAAAGGGCGTTTATCAATGCATTCAAAACAATTTTACAGATAAAAAATTAGCCTTCAAATTATCAACTTTTGTTGATGCACCTGCTGGCAGTGGTTTAGGAACCTCATCAACTTTGGTAGTGGCTATTTTAGGAGCATTTGCTGAATGGTTAAATTTGCCCTTGGGCGAATATGATGTAGCAAAATTAGCGTATGATATTGAACGCAAACAACTAAATATGGCTGGTGGCAGGCAAGACCAGTACGCTGCTACATTTGGTGGTGTAAATTTTATGGAATTTTATGCTGATGAAAAAGTAATTGTAAACCCTTTACGTATTCGTGAAAAATATTTGAATGAATTGCAAAACAATTTATTATTGTATTACACTGGCACGAGCCGATTAAGTGCTTCCATTATTGATGCTCAAACTAAAAATGTAACTGATAAAAAAGAAAAATCAATTGATGCCATGCATAAATTGAAAGAACAAAGTGTGATGATGAAAGAAGCACTTTTAAAAGGAAATTTAGATGCTATTGGCGAAATATTAGATTTTGGTTGGAAGTACAAAAAACAAATGGCTGCTGAAATTAGTAATCCTTTAATTGATGAAATTTATGAAACGGCTATAAAATCAGGTGCTACAGGTGGTAAAATAAGTGGTGCAGGTGGTGGTGGTTTTATGATTTTTTATTGCCCTAAAAATACCCGATATCAAGTTATGAAATCATTGCAATCATTTGGTGGTGAATTTAAAAAATATGAATTTTCAAAAAACGGAATGACAAGTTGGAGTATTTAAAGTATTACACCAATTGATTCTCAGCAATGCGTACTTGATGCAATACATATAAAATAGCCATCCGTATTGCTACTCCGTTTTCAACTTGATTTAGTATAATTGAATGTTCACTATCAGCTACATCACTAGTAATTTCAACTCCCCTATTGATAGGCCCCGGATGCATGATTGCAATTTTTTTATTCAGTTTTTCTAATCGTTGCTTATTAATACCATAGTACAAGGCATATTCACGTAGCGATGGAAAGTATTGCACGTTCTGACGTTCCAACTGAATTCTTAAAACATTGGCAACATCACACCACTCCAAAGCCTTATCAATATTATACTCAACCTCAACCCCTAATGATTCAATATACTTTGGCAATAGCGTTGGTGGCGCACAAAGTTTAACATTGGCACCTAATTTTTTCAAACAAAAAATATTACTTAAGGCTACCCTACTATGCAAAATATCACCCACAATTAAAATATTTTTTCCTTCAATGCTGCCTAATTTTTCTTTGATTGAATAAGCATCTAATAAAGCTTGGGTTGGGTGTTCATGCGTTCCATCACCAGCATTAATAATAGATGATTGAATATGCTTTGCTAAAAACTGACAAGCACCAGGGCTGGCATGGCGCATTACCACCATATCCACTTTCATAGCCAAAATATTATTTACCGTATCAATTAGTGTTTCGCCTTTTTTTACAGATGATGATGATGATGTAAAAT
>JBEANU010000013.1:0-2930 GCA_041165265.1 Bacteroidota bacterium
AATTTCGCAGCAAAACAAAAAAATTATTAGTTATTAGTTATTAGTTATACTGTTCCGAACCTTCGGGAGTAAATGAAATTGTATTTACCAATAACCTATGACAAGTAACCAATAACTTTTGGTTTGCTGCTTTAAAGCTTCCTTAGGATTAAATCCTACTAACTTCCATTCAATTCTATTTCCTTTTTCCGTTTCTTCTGCTATTTTTGCAAACCTAATTTTTAGCATGTATAATTTTAGCAATAGAAAAAAAGTAATAGAGCAACGTCCAATGACCATTGGCGAAAGGATGTATCTGCCTGCCATTTTTGGTGGAATGGTTATCACCATCAAACATTTATTTAAGAAAAAAGCAACCGTTCAATACCCTGAAGTTCAACGTCCGTTTAGTCCCGTTTTTCGTGGCTTACACGAATTAAAACGAGATGAAAAAGGAGCTGAACGCTGCACTGCTTGCGGTTTGTGTGCTGTTAGTTGCCCAGCCGAAGCTATTACTATGGTAGCTGCTGAAAGAGAGAAAGGAGAAGAAAATTTATACCGTGAAGAAAAATATGCAGCCACTTATGAGATAAATATGTTGCGTTGTATTTTCTGTGGTTTTTGCGAAGAAGCTTGCCCTAAAGAAGCTATCTTTTTAGAAACCAAACCAGCTCCAGCTAGTTTTGAACGTAAAGATTTTATATATGGCAAAGATAGATTGCTAGTGCCATTAACCGATAATCATCAACAAGTAAGAGCACAATTACAAGCCAACAAATGATACCATCTTATATATTTTATTTTCTGGCTTTTTTAGCCGTAATGTTTGCCATATTAGTTATTTCGGCAAAAAATCCTATTCATAGTTGTTTGTATTTGGTGCTTACCATGTTTACCATAGCAGCTAATTATGTATTGTTGAATGCTCAATTTTTAGCCGTGGTACAAATGATAGTTTATGCTGGTGCCATCATGGTTTTGTTTCTATTTACCATCATGCTATTGAATTTAAATTCAAGCAGTGAAACCATGAAAAGCAATTTGGTGAAATTTTCATCAGCCATTGTAGGCGGAACTATTTTATTATTGCTCACTGCATCGCTTCATAAATCAATGCAAATAAGCAGTTTGACCAATGATGCATTTCAAAATCCTATTTTAAATAATACACCTATGCAATTTCCAAATCATTCAAATATTGGATTGATTCAAAACTTGGGCGAAGTATTATTTACACAATATGTATTTCCGTTTGAAATCATTTCTATTTTAATATTAAGTGCTATGATTGGTGCAGTGGTGTTAGGAAGAAAAGAGAAGATACAGATTAGTGAAGAGGGATTTAAATAAAATTTTGGGTCATTAGGCAAAAATAAAATGATAAATCAAGAACAAACAGATATAATTATTTCTACCATAATGCCATATAAACCAATTATGATTGGTTTGTTTGGTTCTTATTCAAGAAATGAAGAAACATCTAAAAGCGATATTGATTTATTAGTTGATTTTTCATCGCAAATAAATCTGTTTGATATTATTGGTATCGAACAAAAATTGACTGATGAATTGAAAGTGAAAATTGATTTGGTTTCAAAAAATGCATTACATAAAAGCATAAAACCATATGTTGAAAATGATTTAAAAATTATTTATCATGCATAAAAATGCTTTGATATATGTGCAACATATTTTAACTTGTATTGAAAGTATTGAAGAATATACAATTGGATTAAGTGAACAAGATTTTTTTAGATAAAAAGATGATACAAGATGCTGTGATAAGGAATTTTGAAGTAATTGGCGAAGCATCAAAACATATAAATGAGGAGTTAAAAGAAAAATATAATAAGGTTGAATGGCGAAAAATGGGAGACTTAAGAAATAAACTGATTCATGATTATATTGGGGTTGATATTTGGGCAGTTTATAGAGTTGTAATAAATATTATTCCTCAATTAAAAATGCAAATTTTGGAAATAATTGAAAAGGAAACAAAAAATTAAACAATGAAAGAAATTTTAATTGATAATTATATCTATTTGTCATTAGCCTTGTTTGTGATAGGTGTAGTAGGTGTAATGACTAGAAGAAACGCCATTGTGGTTTTTATGTGCATTGAATTAATGTTGAATGCTGTTAATTTAATGTTGGTGGCGTTTAGTGCAAAATTGGGTGATGCCGCAGGGCAAATGTTTGTATTTTTTATTATGACAGTAGCTGCCGCCGAAGTGGCTGTGGGCTTAGCTATTATTGTAATGATGTACAGAAATACCCGAAGCATTGATATTAATGTGGCTAATAAATTAAAATGGTAGCCGATAGTTAATAGGAAAAAAGTTAATGGTTATTAGGAATACATTTTTCAATCTAAAACCCTAATAACAAATAACTCAATAACAAATAACTTTTATTATAAAAAATGAAACTCGAAATCATCAGCATACTTATTCTACTTTCACCATTTGTTGGTTTTTTAATCAACGGATTATTTGGTAAAAATTTATCAAAATCATTAATTGGTATTATTGGCAGTGGCGCTTTGTTGGCTTCATTTGTAGGCACATTGACTTTGTTTTTTAAAGATGCTACTTTTACTACTCATTTATATAATTTTTTTGAAATAGGAAATTTTAAAGCCGAAGTAGCTTTGCAAATTGACCATTTGAGTTTAATGATGATGTGCATCATTACGGGCATCGGGTTTTTAATTCATGTTTATTCAATTGGCTATATGCATGATGATGCAGGGTATCATAAATTTTTTGCGTACTTAAATTTATTTGTATTTAGTATGCTCACATTGGTGATGGGTTCAAGCTACTTATTAATGTTCTTTGGATGGGAAGGCGTAGGCTTATGTTCCTATTTATTAATCGGATTTTGGTTTAAAAATCAAGAATATAATAATGCTGCAAAAAAAGCTTTCATCATGAATCGTATTGGCGATT
>JBEANU010000014.1:0-9485 GCA_041165265.1 Bacteroidota bacterium
TTAATCAAACACCAAATGGAATCAGCATTTACAGGTGTTGTAGCATATGTATTTGAATTTGTACCTACCAAATTAGTATTTTTTTGCCATTGATAAACTGGTGAAGTTCCGCCATTGGTAATGCTTGCAGTAAAGGTTACTGAAGTTCCTTGTGTTACTATTGTTGAAGGTGATACAGTAATACTTACAGTTGGAATTAAAGTAGCTGAATGTATAGTTGAATTATTATCATTACAGTCAGTATTATTTGATGAATAGCCTGTTGGCGCTGATGTGTTACACAAAATGACGCTTGTAGTTGAACCATATCCATCGCCATCAGTATCAATATAAAATGTATTACCAATATGAATGGCGGCATTATTATCATCGCAATCTGTATTGTTGGTTGAGTAACCTGCGGTGGCTGTGGTAGAACATAAAATAGCTGTAGTATTACTTCCAAATCCATCACCATCGGCATCTACATAAAAACTATTACCAGTGGTTAATGATGCATTATTATCATTACAATCTAAAGCATTTGTTGAATATCCTGTAGGTGCTGTAGTTGAATTGATAGCGCAAACCATTGCTGTGGTTGTACTTCCAAAACCATCATTATCAGTATCAATATAAAATTGAAATTGCTGATGCATATTAATATTGTTATCGTTGCAATCAGTATTATTGCTTGAATAGCCCGTTGGTACAGTGATTGAGCATAAAAAATTTGAACTTGTACTTCCGAATCCATCGCCATCAACATCTAAAAAATATTGAATTGGTGAATGAATACTTGCATTATTATCATTACAGTCTAAATTACTTAATGAATAATTAATTGGTGGCAATGATGCACTAATAGCGCATACTTGTATTAAACTTCCTGTACCAAATCCATCACCATCATTATCTACATAAAATGGATATTGCTGATGCATTGCTACACTGTTATCATTGCAATCGCCATTAGTTCCGCCAGTTGTATTCCAACCTGCACCAGGTGAAACACAATTACTTTGAGTGTTCACATAATAGCCATCTCCATCAGCATCTAAATACCAAGTTACATTTGGCGAAACTGTTACAGTAGCCGTTCCTGAGGTGGTTAAAGAATAAAATACATTATCCATTACGCTTACCAAACTATAATTAGTGGTAGATGATGGATTAACACTAATATTTGTTCCTGATACATAAGAGTTAATGGTTTGAGTTGTAGTTCCGTTTGAAATTACAATGGTGTAAGGTGATGTACCACCAGTAATAGTTACTTTTAAATTAGCTGAACCTCCATTGCATATTGATGATGAGCCTGTGCCATTAGCCAACACAGCTGATGTTACAGGTTGAACATATACGGTATAATCTTCAGCTTGACCATAAGTACTTGTATTACAAGCAGAAGTAGGCACTGAATTAAAACGAGAAACAACACGAAGGCGTAACCCTTTATTTAAAACAACACCAGTAGTTGGAACAGTAAAACTTAAAGTTCGGCTGCCAGAATTATTAGAAGGATAACTTATTACAGCTTCGCCTGAACTCAAATTTCCATCATCATTCCAATCAACATAAACTTGAGCACCTTCAGCATTTGTAGTTCCTGTAGTGATAGTTGCATTATAAGTTACCCCAGGCGTTAAGTAAGTATATTGACTGCAAGCATAATCATTATAATAACCATCGCTACCTGATGTACTATTTGCAATGGTTCCTAAACCAAAATAAAAAATTCCAATTCCGAAACCATTATTCAAATTACTGTTGGATGATAATGTGCAACCAGTATTAGTTTTTGGAGCAGAAGACATTACTAAAATATAATTTGGAATAGTAATAGAACTTGTAGTTACACCATCTGAAACAGTTAATGTTGCTGAATAAATACCTGCTGACGAGTAAGTTACAGAAGGATTTTGTGCTGTTGATGAAGATGGAGTTCCTCCAGGAAATGACCATGACCAAGATGTGATATTGCCTAATGATTGATCTCTGAATTGAACAGGTTGATTAATGGCACAATAATAAGTTTGAGCTGCATCAAAAGCAGCGTTTACTTCACGTAAATTTCCAATTCGTGTTTCCCACATGGAGCGTCCATAAGTTGCATATCTAATTTTGGCATTATTAGTTCCATCATCAAACATTGAAAATTCAGTTGGAGAACGCCTTCCGGGTAAATTAGTGCTATAATTTGTCCAAGTAGTTTGCCCAGCTTTTTTATAATAAACAGCATTGTTGGTGGCTACAAAAACTAATTCGTTGGTTCCTCCATATTGTTCAGCTAAAATTCTGCGATGGTTTACACTTGATAAATTATAGGTAACATTCGTCCAATTTTGCCCAGCATTTGCTGAACGATAAACTCTTGTATTTTCTTGAACATACACAATATTTGCATTGTTAGCCATTGCTACTACACTACCTGTTGATGAAGCCGAACCACCCACTGTATAAAGTGTAAATGTGGGTGATGCCGATAAAGCATTGGTAGAAACATAAATATTTCCTGTAGTTAACAATACATACAAAGTGTTTGGGTCGGCAATGCAACTATGAACACTTCGTATAGCTGAATTGAAAGAACTTATTTGTGTCCAAGTAGGCGTAGTTGCTGATAAATTGGTAGTTCGCCAAACATCTTGCTCACCCATAAATCCTAAATTCACGTTGGTTCTGTTGAATCCAAATGTATTCCAATTGGCAGTTGGTAATCCGTAAGTAGTTGATGAACCAGATAAATTTGCTTGACGATTTGTTCCATCATAATAAATAAATCCGTTATAATCAGCTACACGTTTGGCATAATCATCACCACCGCTTATAGTAAACCAACCAGATGCATTACCATACAAACGAGCATTATCTTGCGTACCAATGCTTACAAAATCTTTATTGGTTAAGGCACTAATGCCTGCATTTGTTGCAATTTCAAAAGCCCCTATTCCACTGCACTTTGGCGTCCAAGTAGTGCCACCATTGGTACTAAACCAAATACCACCATCATTACATGAAATCAATAAATTATTATTGAATGGCGCTGTTTCTAATTGATGCATATCGGTATGAACATTGGAAGCCCAATGGGTTAATTGTGTCCATGTAGCGCCTGTATCAGTTGATAACCATGTGTTGTGTGATTGCAACCAAATTTTTGCAGGATTAGTTCTATCCACCCAAATAGCATTGTTATAATTTCCTTGACCAGTTAATGTTCCCGATAAACCTGTACCGCTGTACCAATTTATATAAGTGCCACCTTCTGCTTTTTTTAATCTAAATGTAGCTCCACCATTGGTTGACACATACACAATTCCGCCACCACCAATCATTTCATAATAAACAATATTAGTATCAGCAGGTGTTAATCCAATTCTTGCACCACCAGTTGTGTAGCTAGCTGCGTAAGTAAAACCGGGTAATAATTCTGTCCAATTATCACCAAAATCAGTTGATTTATAAAGCCGTGGATTGTTATCTCTAGTACAAGCATATAAAGTTTTAGAGCCAGTACCTGGGTTCATTCTTAAATCAACAAATTGCAAAGTGGTTGATGTTTTTGCAGTCCAGTTTGCACCGCTATTGGTTGATTTATAAATTCCTTTATTAGTGGCTGCAATGTATTGTGATGAGTTCAACGGATTTTGAATCATGTGAACTACCAATGCATTCGTCAAACTTGTAGTATTAAAAGTTGCACCTCCATCAGTTGATTTTAAAATGCCCGAACCATTTGAATAGTAATTGGCATCACCAGTTCCTAATAAAATATTTTGGTCGTTGGTATAATCAATACAAAGCGAAGCACAACTTCCTGTGAGATTTTCAGTGCCAGCTTTTACAGTCCAACTATTGCCCTTATTGGTTGAAACAAAAAAACCACCTTCGCCAGTAACTGCATACATTTTCATCGAATCTGTTGGATGATGCTTTAGTTGTGATATTCGGGTCATTCCGTTTATCTGACCCACTAAATTGGATGGAAAATTTGAACCACTGGTTTGACTCCAATTGGCTAATTGAGCATCGGCTTTTAAGAAATTAATAAACAATAAAACCGCAAGTAAAATGTAATTTTTTTTCATGGCTTAGTGTTTATTTTTGGTTTCAATTTCTTTTAATTCATTGCGTTGTTTATCAATCAACAATTGTTGTTCTTCCAAAGTCATAATAGTTCCATCTTCTTTCACCCAAGGTTTTACCCGTTGCACCCAACCTCTGAATTGTTTTACTTCATAGGCATAAATTTTTGCATCTTTATTGTTTCTTGCTTCTCTTCTCATTTCTCTTTTGCTTTCAGGATGATTAGCATCTTTCAAACCCACTTCTACTTCAAAAGCATCCATACCAGCTTCTTCACCGGCTTCAGTTGGCAATGCTTTTTCTTTCCAAAATTCACGAAAAGCTTTTATGGCTTCAAAATAATTAACCTTTGGGTCATCCATCATTTGAATCCAAACAGGACTTTTACGATATGATTTATTTTTTGAAACATTTTTTGCCATCATTCCATTTGAAAAACCAAACATTAGCAACAGTAAAAAAAGTAGTAATTGCTTCATTATTAAATTATATTTTGAAATTATTAATTGACGTAAAATAAAACATTAATTTAATATAATACAATTCAAGTTTTGCTGTTTGTAACTACCAATAATTGTATGCGAAAATTTTATTTTTTTTGTAACGTAGAATAATACGTAATAATGAATTTGAAAAACATAATTTTATTCCTTCTCGGTTTAGTTTTAATTGAATCAAGTTGCAAAACTGTTCATAAAACAAAAACCCGAATTGAAGGCACAAAAGTGAGCAGGAATGCCATTTTAGATACTTTACGACAACCAGATTTAAAATACAATTGGTTTTTTGCAAAAGCAAAAATTGAAATTGAAGATTCAAAAAATAACAATACAGTAAATGCTATTATCAGAATGAAAAAAGATAGCGTAATCTGGATTTCATTAAATGCTATTTTAGGAATTGAAGTTAGCCGAATTTTAATCACACCTGATTCAGTAAAGCTTTTAGATAAATTCAATAAGCGGTATTACAAAAAAGATTTCAATTACATCAAATCAATAACGCACATGCCGGGCTTAACTTTTGATATTTTGCAACGAGCTATTACTGGCAGTGAATTAAATTTTAACAACCAAAATCCAATTATTGAAAAAGTAGATAGTTCCTACAAAATTTTATCCTCTGAAAATCAAGTACAAAATATTATTTGGGTAAATGCTTTAAATTTAACACTCAGTAAAAAGCAATTGGAAGACCGTGTAATTAACCAAAGCTATGAAATGAATTATGCCGATTACAGATTATTGGCTGATAGATTATTTTCATTTAAACGAAAAGTAAAAATTCAAAGTCAGGCTGATAATGGCTATCAACTAAATATTGATTACAACAAAGTAACATTAGATGAACCTCAAAAAATTCCATTTAATGTACCCGAAAAATATGAAGTAATAAAATAAAAAAAGTGATAAAAAAAATAAAAAATATTGTTCCTATAATTATTACAATCCTATTTGTATGTATTGGTGCTGCTGCATTTGCACAAAACACAAACCGAGATGATTTGGAAAAAAAGAAGAAACGATTGTTGGAAGAAATTGAAGAAGCGCAAGAACAATTAAGTAAAACTAGGCTAAATAAAAATGCGAATTTAAATCAAGTATATGTGCTTCAAAGTAAAATTATGGCTAGGCAAAAACTGATAGCAAACTTCAACTCACAATTAAATAATATTGAAAACTCAATAGGAACAACTCAAAAGCAAATTACAACTTTAAATATAAAGTTAGATTCATTAAAAGCTGAGTATTCAAGATTAATTGTAAAAGCGTACAAAACACATGGCGAATTAGATAAAGTACTTTTTATTTTTTCAGCATACGATTTTAATGATGCTTTATTACGAACAAATTATTTAAAACAATATAGCGATTACAGAAAACAACAAGCCGCATTAATTAAGGAAACAAAAATTGCAAGAGTAGGCAAACTGCAAGAGTTGCATGGACAAAAAATTGAAAAGCAAGAAATGTTAGTGAATGAACAAAGCCAAAAAAAAACTTTGGAGGTTGAAAAACATGAGAAAGATAAAGTGGTTGCAGCTTTAAAAGGTAAAGAGGCTCAATTGATGAGTGAAGTAAAAGAAAAGAAAAAAGCCGCAACAAAACTGAATAAATTAATTGAAGATTTAATTAGAAAAGAAATTGAAGCAGCACGAAAAAAAGCAGAACCAGGTACCAATTCAGGGCATGTATTAGCACTTACACCCGAAGCTAAGGCTTTAAGTGAAAATTTTGCTGCCAATCAAGGTAAGCTACCATGGCCTGTTGAACGTGGATTTATTGTTAGTCATTTTGGTATTTCAGAACATGAAGTTTTATCAAATGTAAAAGTGAACAATAATGGGGTTGATATTAAAACACAGCCAGGAACAAATGCACGTGCCTTATTTGAAGGCGAAGTAAAAGCAGTATTTAATAATCCTTCATTTCATACGGCTGTATTAATAAACCATGGTGAATATTTTTCAGTGTATTCAAATTTAGAAAGTGTAAATGTGAAAATTGGAGATAAAATAAAAACCAAACAAATAATTGGTAAAGTTTACACCAATACGGATGAAGATAAAACTGAATTGCATCTTGAAATTTGGCGCAATACTATTAAACTGAATCCTGAAAGTTGGTTGTATGGCAATTAATTATTTCGCAAAAAAAAGCCCTTCATAAAAATGAGGGGCTTTCATCTATTAAACCACTAATAGAAATATTTTTAAAACCTTTCGGTATATTTTTTCTTTTGATTGATGATTCAAAGATAGCATCAATCAACCCCAAAATTAGTACGCTTAAGCACGTAATTATTACCCTAATAAAAGGTATCAACTTTATAGTAGTAGAAAAAAAAACCGAAACAAAGTTTCGGTTTTTTTTGATGCTTATTTCTTTTTACGTGCCCCCCACCCCCGTGGTTTGGCTTCGGGTGCGGCTTCTATCAATGGCATAATTTCTTCTAATTTCAATTTTTTCACATCAGCATCTTTTGGCAACTTCACATTTTTTTTGCCTGCTTTAATGTATGGTCCCCATCTACCTACAACTATTGAAATATCAGTGCCTTCAAAAACACGAAGTACACTATTTCTTTTTTCTTCAATTACCGCTAATACATCATCCATTAAAATAGTATATGGGTCATGATGTTTTTTCAAACTATAAAACTTGCCATCATGTGCCACATAAGCTCCAAATCTACCAATGTTTACCGTTAAATCTTTGCCTTCAAATTCGCCTACTGTTCTTGGCAATGCAAAACACTCTAATGCTTCTTCTAAAGTAATGGTACTGATACTTTGATTGGGCTTTAATTTCGAAAACTTCGGTTTATCATTTTCATCTTCTGTTGATTCACCAATTTGAACCATAGGGCCATAACGCCCCATTCGTGCAATTACTTTTTTTCCACTTTTCGGGTCAATACCCAATTCACGTTCACCGCTTACACGTTCAGCCGTTTCAATAGTGTGGTCAACTAATGTATGAAATGGTTTGTAAAATGTATCCAACATTTTTGGCCACTTCAATTTTCCATCAGCAATTTCATCAAACTCGGCTTCAATACGGGCTGTGAAGGTATAATCTAACACATTTTTAAAATGATCCACCAAAAAATCATTGGTTAAAAATCCTAAATCGGTTGGTGATAATTTATTTTTTTCAACGCCAGTAATTTCGGTTTTGGTTTGATTTTTAACTTCGTTTGCATCCGTTAAAGTGTATACCAAATAAGGTCTTTCAGTTCCTTCTTTAATTTTCTTTTCTACATAACCACGTTGTTGAACGGTGTTGATAGTAGGCGCATAAGTTGATGGACGACCAATGCCCAACTCTTCTAATTTTTTTACCAAACTTGCTTCGGTATATCTTGATGGTGGTGCTGAAAAACGTTGCACAGCCGTCATTTCTTTAAATCCAACTTGTTGGTTTACTTTTAATGGCGGCAACAAACTTTCTTTTTCATCTTCCTCATTTTCATCATCCGTATCTTCCATATACACTTTCAAAAATCCATCAAATTTTATCACTTCGCCTGATGCTGATAAATTTTCTTTATTAGTTGAAATTTCGATGGTAGCCGTTGTTTTTTCTAACACTGCATCTTCCATTTGCGATGCAATAGTTCGGCGCCAAATTAGTTGGTATAAACGCAACTGATCGCTTTCTACATCTACTTCAATATTTGCTAAATCGGTTGGGCGAATGGCTTCATGCGCTTCTTGTGCATTGGCAGTTTTGCCGGTGTAATGACGTTGCTTATGATAATTTTCACCATACAATCTTTTAATTTGTTGTTGTGCATTTTTCAAAGCTGTTTCACTTAAATTAACTGAATCAGTTCTCATATAAGTGATATGCCCAGCTTCATATAAGCGTTGCGCCAACATCATTGTTTTTGAAACATTCATGTATAGTTTACGTGATGCTTCCTGTTGTAATGTTGAAGTAGTGAAAGGTGCAGCAGGCGTACGTTTGCCTGGTCTTACATCTACATTTGTAACGGTATAAGATGCAGTTTTACAACTGATTAAAAACTTTTCGGCATCGCCTTGCAATTCATATTTTTTTGGTAATTCAGCTTTAAATGAAATAGTTTTTCCATCACGTTCGGCAGTTAAAATAGCTACTACTTTAAAAAAACTTTTTGTGTTGTGTGATGTAATATCTCTTTCTTTTTCAACAATTAATCTTACCGCAACTGATTGCACTCTTCCTGCTGAAAGCCCACTTCCTGCTGATAATTTACGCCATAAAATAGGTGATAATTCAAAGCCCACAATTCTATCCAACACTCTTCTAGCTTGTTGTGCATCTACCAAATTCAAATCTACTTTTCGAGGTTTGGTAATGGCTTCTTGAATTGCCGATTTTGTGATTTCATGAAAAACAATTCGCTTTGTATTTTTAGCATCCAAGTTTAATGCTTCGCAAAGATGCCAACTAATAGCCTCACCTTCACGGTCTTCATCCGTTGCCAGCCATACTTCAGCACCTTTAGCCAACTTTTTTAGTTCTTTCACTACATCCACTTTATCTTCGCTAATGATGTAATTAGGTTTAAATCCGTTTGCAATATCAATTCCCTTATCGCCTTTTGCTAAATCACGAATATGCCCTTTGCTACTTACTACTTTAAAATCGCTACCTAAATATTTTTCAATGGTTTTTGCTTTGGCAGGCGACTCAACAATCAATAAATTTTTTGCCATCTATGTGGTTTTAATTTTTGCAAATAAAGGTTTTCAAATTGACAAAGCAAAATTATTGTTGTAAATGTGTTTTATTTTTCATCATTTTTGTAATTAGTCAAGCCTCAAAAAGTCAATTTCAATGATTTAAAGCGGCATTGTAAAAATTAGCGTTAAGAAAATTTATCAGTAGAGCAAAAAAAAGCAAAATTGTTTGAAGTCAGCCACCAAT
>JBEANU010000015.1:0-10909 GCA_041165265.1 Bacteroidota bacterium
CGTATCAAATTTTTCTATGAAGTTACTTCTTTTGATTTTGATAATTATAAGTTTTGCATTGCCATTAAATTTATTTTCGCAAGAAAAACCAGCCACCATAAAGGCCGATACTATTGTATCAAAAACTACTGATAAATTTTTTGTAAGAGCTTTTCCTATTATTTTTTTACGACCTGAAACAGGCTGGGGTGGTGGCTTTGCCGGAACTACAAATTTTAATTTAAGCAAAAAAAACCAAGATAATAAAACACCTTCTTCACAAATTTCATGGATAACTTCCTACACAGAAAAAAAGCAATTTTTAGCCTTAATGCCATTTAATATTTATTTTAAAAACAGAAAGTATTATAGTGAAGGCGAATTAGATATCACTAATTTTTCATGGGAATATTGGGGCAATGGCAATAAAACAAAAGATACTTCTGAACTTTTTTATACTAATTACAAGCGCTTAATTTTTAATGTAATGACAAAAGTTAAAGGTCATTTTTATGGCGGACTAAAATTTGAAACTAATTATTTCCCAATCCGACAAATTGAAAAAGGAGGATTATTAGATACTAAACTTGATTTAGAAGGCCGCAATGGTGGTGTGTTTAAAGGAATTGGTGCTGAAGGATTATTTGATACCCGTGATAATATTTACTCAGCACATAAAGGTTGGATGGTTGATTTTACCTATTTGTATTGGAATAAAATTTTGTTTGGCGATGCTCAATTTCATCGTGTATTTATTGATGTAATGAAGTTTACCAAAATTAAAAATTATTATGTTTTAGCCTGCGATTTAAATTTGCAAATGAATAATGGAAAAGCAATACCGTTTATGGAACTATCTCAATTAGGCGGTGGTACTATCATGAGAGGATTATATGAAGGTAGATACCGAGATAAATTTTTAGTAAATTTTTGTATTGAAAATCGAATTAATATTTATAAACGATTTGGGTTGGTGGTTTTTGCTAATGCTGGTGAAGTAAATAATGCTTTAGATAATTTTAATTTAAAATACGTAAGATACACAGCTGGCGGTGGTTTAAGATATTTATTGAACTCTAAGGATAGAATAAATATTAGGTTTGATATGGGTTTTGGAAAACATACACAAGGAAGTTATTTAACCATTGGCGAAGCATTTTAAATTTGATTTTTTTACATTTGACAAAACTTTATTTTTTATGAAATCACAAATTGAAAATTTAATTCAAGCATCTATTGATGTAAAACATAAAATGCTGGCTGAGCCTTTTATTTTAACAACTATTGAGAATATTGTAGATGAAATAATTGAAAGCTTAAATCAAGGGGGTAAAATTTTATTTTGCGGAAATGGTGGTAGTGCTGCTGATGCACAACATATTGCTGCTGAACTAAGCGGCAGATTTTATACTGATAGAAAACCATTATATGCGGAAGCCTTACATGTAAATTCATCTTACATAACTGCTGTGGCTAATGATTATAGCTACGATGTAGTTTATAGCCGAATGATTGAAGGATGCGGAAAAAAAGGAGATGTGTTGATTGGAATTAGCACCAGTGGCAATTCAAAAAATGTAATTGAAGCGCTGAAAAAAGCAAATGAAAAACAAATGATTACCATCAGTATGACTGGCGTATCTGGCGGAAAAATGAAGGAACTAAGCAAGTATATTTTAAATGTACCTTCTAACGATACACCCCGAATTCAAGAATCACATATTTTATTAGGACACATTATTTGTCAGTTAGTGGAAGAAAAAATGTTTGGTTAATTCAATGCATCATTTTTCAAAGCATTCTATCATTTTGTACCAACATTCAAACTGACTTGTAGTAAATTATTTCGCTTTCTTAATTCAAAAAAATCTTTAAATGAAAAAAATATATTTTGTTCTTTTACTTGCATTTGCTATGAATGCTGCAAATGCCCAGTCAGCAGGCGATACCATCCTTATAAATACTTTTAATTACTCACAAACGTATGGCAGCGGCATTCGTGATACGATGATTGATTTTCCGAATTTAAGTGGCGTTACTTTTGAAAAAATATTTATGTTGTATAACATGCGTTGCAAAAATAATTTAGTATCCACATCAACTCAACGCAGCCTTGGTTGTGGCGAATGGGATTATTCATGCAATACTTATATTACTGATTCATCAAAAGTTGATTCGGTAAAAGCAACTTCACCCACACATATTATTAAAGGATTTAAGGGAAGTGTTTATCCATATACGTTTCAACCAACTTATACGTATTATCAATATGCTCAAAAAAATGTAATTCATCATTCAGTAATCACTGAATTTGATACCACTATTGGTATTGGAAATAAAACATCAACTGCACCATTTCAAGCATTAAAACAGAGAGCAAAATCACAATTTTTATGGTCAGCCACTGAATTATTATCCGTAGGATTAGTAGCAGGAAATATTAGTAGTATTAAATTGAATGTAACAAATGCAAATGCAAGTGCTCAGTTTTTGCGCATTAAAATGAAGCACACTGCCAAAACAAATTTAAGTGCTGTAACGCCTGATTTAACAGGGTTTACTGAAGTTTATTTTTTAAATACCACATTAGTTGCTGGCTTAAATGAATTTAATTTTTACAACAATTTTAATTGGAATGGTACTGATAATATTATTGTTGAATTTAGTTTTGAAAATACAATGTTGGGTAATAGTAGCATAGTAGCCGCTGATTCATTAACTCAAATAAAAGGCATTATTTCCGAAGGGAAAGATTACTCAATTGAATTTACAGGTGCCAATTTTGCTCAATTAGGAAATTCAAATTTCTCAAATTTTTCTGATCAAATATCAATATCGTTTTGGTGCAATGGTAATGGACAAATATTGCCTACTAATACATCAATTATGTATGCTACAAATCCATCTAATGATAGGCAAGTGAATATTCATTTACCATGGTCAAACTCAAGTGTGTTCTGGGATTGTGGCTCAGGTGGTAATTATGATAGAATAAACAAAACAGCCAATTTTACCGATTTTGCCAATCAATGGAATCATTGGACATTCACTAAAAATAAAACTACTGGCAGCATGAAAATTTATTTAAATGGATTGTTGTGGCATAGCGGTACAGGTAAAAATGTACCTATTCAAATCACTGATTTTATGATTGGTAGTGGTCCTAATTTAGTCAATCCTTATTTTGGTAAAATTGATGATTTTTCCATCTGGAATACTGAGTTAAGTGCTTCCACAATTCAGGCTTGGATGCATCAATCAATTACATCATCTCATCCTAATTTCAATAATTTAATAGCGCATTATAATTTTAATGAAGGCATAGGGCTTATTGCTGCAGATAGTTCATCCATCCATACTTCAGCCAATTTAATAGGCAATCCTATTTGGCGAAAAGATAATGCAAATAATATTTTTAAAAATTTTACTGAAACAAATATACGCCCTACATTAACCTTTGTTCAAGGTACTTATAACCAAAGCATCAATACAATTGTTGTGGTTGATTCCATCATTAATAATACCAATACAGTATATAGTTATCATGTAGTAAATCATGCTGCCCTACCGTACGATACAACTACATCGTATGCTGCTGGTTATGTGTACAAGTATGATGGAAATACAGGTTTCAAAATTGATTCGATATTTATTCCTGCAATTAATACTATAACAATTGGCACATTAAATTATTTTAAAATTTTTCCATCTCGTTTTCAAATTATGTCGTTTGTAACACCTTATGGCATTGGTTTAGATTTGGGTGCAAATGGCAAAACTTGGACATTTGATGTAACCGATTTAACGCCTATTTTAAAAGGAAAAAAACGTATGACAATTGACGCAGGCGGCCAATGGCAGGAAGATTTGAATATTAAATTTATGTACATTGTAGGTACACCACCGCATGATGTAAAAGATATTAGTAATATTTGGAAAGTAGATAATTCAGATTATACAGGTATTTTAAATGATAATTATTTTGAACCCCGAACCATTCATTTAGCAGCCAATGCTAGTGCATTTAAAATCAGAACTGCCATTACAGGGCATGGGCAAGATGGTGAATTTATTCCTCGTAAACATTTTTTAAATATTAATGGTGGCATAAAAGAATTTAGTTGGAATGTTTGGAAACCATGTGCTAACAATCCTATTTACCCTCAGGGCGGAACTTGGATTTATGATAGAGCAGGCTGGTGCCCAGGCGCACCTACTGATTTAAAAGAAACTGATATTACGCAATTTGTAACACCTGGTTCATCGGCATTAATTGATTATGGTATTGATACCGTTTCGGGTCAATCAAATTATTGGGTAAGTAGTGAATTGGTAAGTTATGGTGCCCCCAATTTTACAACTGATGCCGCAGTGATTGATATTCAATCGCCGTCAAAAAAAACGGAATATATGCGCATTAATACTATTTGCAACAATCCTACAATTACTATTAAAAACACTGGTTCTACGGCGCTTACAAGTGTTATAATTGAATATTGGATAAATAATAATTCAGCAAAAAAAGAGAGTTACACTTGGTTAGGCAATCTTGCATTTAATCAGCAAATTGATGTAGTATTGCCTACTTCAGGTAATTTGTGGAGTGGCATCACTGGATTAACAAATAATATTTTTAATGTTGAAATTAAGTCGCCCAATGCAAGCACAGATGGTTATTTGTTTAATAACAAAATGAAATCAACATTCGATATTCCACCCGTATTACCTGCTGATATTACTATTTGGTTTAAAACAAATACTGCCGCAAATGAAAGTTCATTCAAATTATTTGATGCCACAGGCGCAATTGTTTTTCAGCGAAATGGAATGAGCAACAATACTAATTATTTTGATGATGTTACGCTTTCGCCGGGTTGTTATTCATTTGTAATGGAGGATACGGATGATGATGGTTTTGATTTTTGGGCAAATAGTGATGGGGTAGGAATATGTCAGTTAAAAGATATTGACGGCAATTTATTGAAAAAATTTAGCGGAGATTTTGGCAAATCATTAGTATTTAATTTCACCGTTGATTACCCTTTATCCTACCAACAAATCAATGCTTTTAAAAATAGCGAATTAAGTATTTATCCCAATCCGGCTTCACAATCAATAGTTATTAGTCATCAATCATTAGTTAATACAATTGAAATAATGGATGTGTTGGGTAGAAGATTAAAAACAATATCCAATATACAGTTATCAATTTCTAATATTCAAGTAAACGAATTGCCAAACGGAATTTATTTTATTAAAGCAACTGATATAAATGGCAATGTGAGTAACGAAAAATTTGTGAAAGAGTAAGTGGAATGTTTCTTTACTTGTAAAAGCCTTATTGAATAAGGTTGCTGACATATTGCACCATTAACAAGCACATGAATAAACTCATTTTCATCGTAATCATTTTCATTTTGTTGGCTTTCACAAAAAACAAACACAATTTCAATTTCAAAAATTCAATTAATGCAAAAAATCGTTTCAGCCGAGCCCATGCATTTTATCATTTTCAAAAAAATGAAACGGTTGTTAGCATTGGTGCTGAAGATTGTGAGAATGAAGTTATCTATGGATTGATGGTAGATTCTGTCAATTTTATTTTAGAAAATATTTCCCCAAAAGTTTTATCAGCCACACAACTCAACGAGGCAAAAGGGTTTTACGAAAAAAAATTTAATAGAAAAACTAGTTGTAATTATACAATTCAATATGGAAATGATACATCAACACTATTACCATCAAATTCAGTTGATAAAGTAATTATTGAAAATACTTTGCATGAATTTTCAAAACCATTACAAATGTTGAATGAAGTTCACCGTATCTTAAAACCCAATGGCAAAGCCTATTTGTATGAAATTTTAGCAACGTCAAAATATAAAATGCATAAGCATTGCCGCAAACATTTATTTTCAAAAGCAGATTTGAAAACAATTGCCGAACAAGCAAATTTTAAAATAATTCGTATTGAAAAAGGCGAAGATGAAATTTGTGATGGATGTAGTAGTTTGGTGGAGTTATCCTTATTTTGATGATCATATTGCCGCAAAATGGTTGTTTGAGAGGTGGCTTTTCAACAGGATACTATAAAAATAAATTGGGGGCTAAAAATGAACGAACATTTTAAATTAGGGTAATTTTTAAAAGGAATAAAAAAGGCAATCATTAATTTGATTGCCTTTTTTATTTTATTATTCTTCATCTTCAACTGTTGGGGTTGGTTTTTTAGGTTCATCTGTTGAACCTTTTTTATCTTCTGTTTTTTTATCTTTCGGAGCCTTTTTCAGTTTCTTTTCTTCCTCTTTTTTTACTTTTTCAGCTGCTTTTTGTTTTTCTTTTAAAGCTTTTTCCTCAGCTTTTTTAGCTTCTTCAGCTGCTTTTTCAGCTGCTTTCTTTTTTGCCACCTCAGCTTTTTTGTCTGTAGCCGTATCAGTTGTTTTTAATGTTGCTGGCACTGTTGTTCCTTTATTTCCATTCACAACTTCTTCTTCATCTGCTTCTGTAGTTGCTGGTTTTTTCTTAGGTGTAGTTGCTTCTTCCTCTTTTTCTTCTTCAACAGGGGCAGTAGTTGCTGGTTTTTTGTCTTCCGTTTTAGTCTCTACTTTTTTATTGTTTTAGCAGCTTCTTTTTTTGCTTTTTCTTCTTCTTTTTTCTTTTCATTTGCAACTTTTTCAGCTGCTTTCTTTTTTTCTTCAGCAGCTTTTTCTTCGGCCTTTTTCTTTTCTTTTAAGGCCTTTTTATCATCTACCTTTTTTACGGATGTTTTAGCATTTGATGTTTCATCCTCATCTTCATCAATGGCTGTTTTGGTATTATTTTTAGGTGTCTCAATTTTAGGTTGAGTAATTGTTGGTTTGCTTTCATCTTCGTCATCCTCATCTGAAATTGTTGTTTTACGAGGTTGAGCGGTAGTTGGTGCAGCTGTTGGTGTAACAACAGTAGGCGTAGGTGCAATAACTGGTACAGTTGGTTTAGGTGCTTCAACTTTTGGTTGCTCAACTTTTGGTTTAGAAACTATTTCATCTTCATCCTCATCATCAGTCACATTTTTTGTTGGTGCAACAGTTGGTGGGGCTGGTGTAGGTTTAGGTGCTATTGTTTTATCTTTTGATGATGGTGGTACAGCATCATCTTCGTCATCATCATTAGTTACAGGCTTGTTTGTATTTAAGGGAGGAGTAGCAGCAGGTTTTGCAGGTGCAGCTTTTGGTGCTGGCGCAATTTCATCTTCATCATCTTCTGTATTTTTATTTACTGAATTAGCTGGTGCCGTTGGATTAGTAATAGGCCTTGGTGCTGATTGAGGTTTGGGTGCTACGGGTACAGGGGTTGTAGGTGCTTCAATAGGTTTATCATCAAATTCAATTTTGCGCTTTTCACCATTAGGTTCAGTGGCAAAAATGTCATCATTCATAATAGGTGCACCATTTGGATTATTATCCAAAAAGCCATCAGGTGAATCATTTAATTGAGCTCTGGTTTTGCCATTGCGTTCACGTTCATTTAATTCATGGGTAGATGCAGTTGAATCTATTACTACTGGTCGGCCTTGTTCGTATGTAATAATTGCACCTTCTACTGAACCAATAATCATAAATTCAGTTCTTCTATTTAATTGTCGGTTTTCAGGATTATCAGTACCATTAGGGTTTGAATTAGGCACTAAAGGATCAGTTTCACCATAACCTTTTGCACTTAATCTTTCGCCTGCAATACCATTACCTGTTAAATAATCAACTACACTTTGAGCACGGGCTTGTGAGAGTTTTAAGTTATACTCATCTGAACCTTTGTTATCAGTATGAGAATTTATCTGAATTTTAATGGTAGGGTTTTCTCTTAAAAACGATAATAGTGTATCTAATGCTGGGCCTGATTCAGCACGTAGTGTAGCTTTATCAAAATCATAAAATAAACCTTGAATTTTTATCGGTTTAATAATTATTGGTTTGATGAAAATATCAATGCGTTGTGTATCGCTTTCAGTTTTACCTACGTTTGTGAATGTAGCACTTGATGTAAAGTATCCTTCTTTACCTACTTTAATAATGTATGATTGTTCACGTTGGGTATTAAAAAAATATTTTAATCGTTTACGAGTTGATGAATCTTTGCCAATAAATGTTTGATCATTGTTTAATAAAATAACTTGTACTTTTTCAAGTGGATGTTTTTTTTCAGGGTCATCAGTGCTGAACACATAGCCTTTTACTGCATAAACAGGGTCAATAATATATTTAAATTCAAAAATATCATCACAACAAGTAGGGCTTTTCAATTCAAAACCACCTGTTCGGTTTGATACAAAATAGCCACCTTTATGATTAGGTGTAAGCGTAAAATATCTATCATCAACTGATGAATTGATAGGATAACCAACATTTTCAGGTGATTCCCATTTTTTGCCCCAACCTTTTGCATAATAAATATCAAAACCACCCATACCTACTCTGCCATTTGTTGAAAAATATAATTGCCCGTTTTTATCATCAAAGAACGGTGTACAATCATCTTCGGTGGTATTAATTTTTTTACCGCAATTAAAGGCTGTACCTGTTGAGCCATCGCGTTTAATGCTTGCATACCAAATATCCAATCCACCTTGACTACTTGAACTTTTTCTATCTGAAACAAAATATAAATAATTATCCCCACTTTCGCTTCTACCAATGGTTGGTTGTGTATTGGTTGAACCTGGTTCGTTCACTTCTGGTCCTAATTTTACGGGCTTGTTCCATTTCGCATTTTCAGTTGAACGAGTGCACATGTATAGTTCACAAGTGATGTGCAAATCAACATTACTTTTTTCTTTACATCTACTAAAAACCATTACACGGCGATTAGCACTAAAAGCAGGATTACCTGTATGCTCTTGGTCGTCATTAATATATTCACCATATTCTTTTCCTTTGTTCCATTTTGAACCATTACGAGTTGAGCGGTAAATACGGCATACATACGATGCTCTTGTGGGGCCACCAACTGCAACTACAGTATCTGATTTAATGGTAGCATAAGTAAGTGCATCATTACCATCAGCAGCCGGACCAAAATCTGAGTAAGGATTATTAATAGATGAGCCTAAATGATATACATTTAGTTTTAATGGGTTTTGCATCAACACTAAGGCATCTTCGCAGCCTGCGGCTTCCATTCGAGCTCGTTTTCTGATTTCTTTTCCTTCTTCTTCTTTATATTTTTTTACAAATTCTAAAAATATTGGTTTTGCTTCCACATATTTTCCGTTGTATTTCATCATTAATGCTTGATAATAAAATGCTAAAATATTTACACTTTCATCAGCTTTGTAGGCACGTTTGTACCAATCTTCTGCCTTACGGTAATCTCGTGAAAAACGGTACGCCTCAGCTAATTTAAATGTAGCTTCAGGGTTGCCTGATTCATCAGCCAAATATTCTTTATAATATTCAATGGCATTATAAAAACTGCCTGCATCAAATAAATCGTTTGCAATTTTTAGCCTGTCTTTCGGCGTCATTTGTTTGATTGACTTTTGATCATCAAAGGCTCCGCCGCCTTGTGCAAAAATATTTGAAGATTGAATTAGTAGTATGCTGAATACCGCCAACGCCAATAATCCTGATTTTAGTTTCATCAAAGTATAAGTTTATGTAATCGTATTTTAATTTAAGTTGTATTTTTTTAGAATCGAGGACAAGTGTATTGATACTTGTAATTGTACGGTATAATTCGGCATGGTGCTTTATAAATCATACATAATTCATAACCGCCACGTAAGTTTGATGCAGTATGTAATGATGATACATTTACATCATAGGCCAATGCTACTCGTAAATTTTGTAATTCACCACCTACCAATACCTGAAAGGCATCTTTCCATCTATAATATCCTCCAAAAAAGAAGGTAAAATCAGGCACATCCACCTTTGGCGCAGCTGTTTTAATGTCTAATTCGGCTCCAAAATTTAATTCTTTTGCTTTTGCTTGACGCATGTAAATAGCATGCGCTAACACATACATTCTTTCATTTAAAATAAATCGGCTACCAGCATTAATATTATAACGAATAGGCACTTTGCTTAACACAGTTGGGTTATCAAGCAAACTTTCAACTGGTGTTAATAAATGAAATACACCAGTTCCTATCCAATAATTCACTTCATCAGTAGGTGCTGCTGAGTATTGAATGCCAGTGTGTGCATCAATATAAATTTGATTTAGTTTATCATCAAATTTTTCAAGTGTTGGTTTTGTTGGGTCAATTGTCCATCCATCAAATTGTGTAGCAAAAGTTAATGAAGTAATATTTAAAGAATGCTGACGTAATGATGGTTGAACGCCTATTGATAATTTATGACGTTTAGGATTATCAGCACCTAAACCCATATGAAATGCTATGGAAGGATCAATTTCTAAAGTGCCATATTTGCCATCACCAGCTACATCATTAAATATTACCAAACCCAAACCTAATGCGGTGTTTCGTTTTTTGTTGAAATAAACTGGCACATCAAAAAAACCAGCAAAAGTTTTATAGGGCGATCCTACCGAACCCCACTGGCTACGATAGTTTAAGCCAGCACGATAGTTACAAATTAAACCAGTTTGCGCTGGATTTAATAATAATGGGCTATTGTAAAATTGCGAAAAGTGAATGTCTTGCGCTGTAACATTTTCAACTAAAAAGCTGATGCATAATAGCATTAATGCAAACACTCGTTTTATGATAAAATCAAAATTCATAGCTTATTCAGATAGTTTTTAAGGTTTTATTGCTGCTAATTAAACGGCATGGTTAAGTTTGAGTAAAACTAACTTTTTAAAAAATATTTGTGCAAGTTAATAAAGAATATTTATTCATGGTAGCAAAAAATATAACATTATTTGCACATTGAAATATAAGTAAAATCATGTATAGTTCATTAATTTTTCAGAATTACATTTG
>JBEANU010000016.1:0-4233 GCA_041165265.1 Bacteroidota bacterium
TTTGATACAAGAAAAGAAACAAAAGAAAATCAAGCCTCCAAAACAATAATTTGAAAATGCTACGAATCAATTTTTTTGCAGCGAAATCGTGGTTTCTCTTGAAATGCTTGTTGGAATTGAATTACAAAGTATTAACAAAATTCGATTTCGCTAACACAAAGCCGACGCACAAAATCGATTCTTGATTTTCTAAATTTTTGTTTTGATGGCAATTTGGTGCCAAATGACTTTTTGAGGGACGACTACTTAGTAAAGCCTTAAAAAATAGTTTTTATTGATTTGAAATAGCGTTGTAAAAAAAATTCATAGCAAGCAATGGTGATGTGATTGAATAAATTATTACACAATTTTATTTTCTAGAGCAACGGCAATAGCCTCAGGAGCTGAATGCACATGTAGTTTATCATAAATGCATTTGCAATGAGCATTTACTGTATTCAAATCAATATTTTGTGTTTCGGCAATCATTTTATAGCTCATTCCTTTCACTAATAAATTTAAAATTTCCTTTTCATTTGTAGATAAATTAAACTCAATTTTAATCTTTTGCTTTTGTGCTGATTGAAAAAAATCTAACACTTTTTTTGCTACCGAAGCAGTCATAGGTGCACCGCCTTCAAGCACATCCCGTATGCCATCTATTAATTTTAATGGCGATGTTTTTTTAATAAAATATCCATGAGCGCCATGCTTTATAGCATCAAATATTTTTTCCTCATTTTCAAAAACAGTTTGCATAATTACCATCACTTTGGGTGCTACTTGTCTTATCAATTTTAAACCTTCAATGCCATTTACCTTTGGCATATCAATATCCATTAGTACTACATCCGGAAATAAATTATTCATTTGATTTACAACATCAGCGCAATTTTCAAAAGTACCAACACAACGCATATCACCTGTATTATTAATCAACATTTCCAAGCCCTCTAACCTGCCTTTGCTATCATCATACACTACTACATTTATCATATATTTACTTTTTTTGAATTATAAATTTTTTCAATCGGAAATGTTAAAGATAAGGTTGTTCCTTTATTCACATTTGAATTAATAATTAAAATGCCGCCTATATCTTTTGCTCTTTTTTGCATATTTATCAACCCATTTCCAAATTCATTATTAGTTTGTTTAAACCCATTTCCGTTATCCATAATCAGTGCATTAATATTACCTAAATGATAATCAATTTTAATTTGCACATGGCTACAGTGGGCATGTTTGCTAATATTGTTGATAGATTCTTTACATATTAAATAAAAATTTTTCCGCTGATGCAAGTTCAATTCTTTTGATTCTAATTGTTTATCAATTTCCATTTTAAAATTAATATTATTTGCTTCTAAAATTTCACTGGCTAAGGTTTGTATGCGTATAAATATATTATTAAATGTATCGTTTCTTGGGTTAATCATCCATACAATATCACTCATGGCATCTTGTGAAATTTGAGCATATTGTTCAATTTTATTTAATGCAATACGTTGTTCATTGTTAGATGAATTATTTAATGTTTGCTGAGCTACTTGTGTGAATAATGAAATGCTACTTAAATTACTTCCAATTTCATCATGTAAATCTTGTGCAATATTATTTCGTAGCTGTTGCAATTTAATTTCTTCATTCAATCTAAATCTATAAATAAAATAAATAATAAGCACAAATAGTATTGCCAGTAACACTTTCAGCCACCATGTAGTGTACCAAATGCTAGGTATTGAAATAGTAATGGATTGGCCAACGGCGTTCCACATACCACTGCTATTAGCCGCTTTTACTTTAAATGTATAATCACCTGGTGGTAGGTTGGTATAATTTACTTGATGTTGATGGCCTGCATAAATCCAATCTTCATCAAACCCTTCCAATTTATAGGAGTACTTGTTTTCTTGATTTTGATAATAATTTAATGCTACAAACTCAAATGTTATTGAGTTTTCAAAATGCTTACAATTAAACGATGTTCGGCTTTCTGGCATTTCAATATCATTAATTTTTATTTTTGTAAATGCTACTGCTGGCGCATCAGTGTTTTTATAAATTTTAAACGGGTTAAAAATACTGATACCGTTAATTCCACCAAAAATATAATTTCCATCTTTTGAGATTAGGGCGGCATTTGTATTAAACTCAAAATTTTGTATTCCATCAATAATTGAATAATTCTGACACGTATTTGTTTGGGTATTAAAACACCCAATGCCTTTATTGGTAGCTAACCAAATATTTTTTTTATCATCAGGCAAAAGCGCATAAATATAATCTTCAGGCAATCCATCATGCATTGCAAAATGCTTAACGGTTGCGGTTTTAATATCATACCTATTTAATCCACCACCATTAGTTCCTAACCAAATTGCATCTGAGGCTGCATATATACTTCTAACATTATTTCGGCTGAGTGAATGCACATCTGATGGGCTGTTTTTAATTGCTTTGATTGAATCATTCAAATGATTTAAAATATAAAAGCCGTTTTGTGTGCCTAATAAAATTTCATTATTTTTTGTTTCTTCAATTGAAAAAATAGTATTTACTGACCGTAGTTTATTTTTATTGGTTATTAATTGCTGAATTTTAAATTGCTGATGTGCAATAAAACTATCAAAAGGCAATTTATATAATTTAGATTCGGTAGTGCCCACCCAAAGTTGTTTTTTAGAATCTATCAATAAACTTCTAATTGAAAAGTAATCTTCCTTATTATCGGGTGTTATATCAATTGTACATACTTCATTGGTTAGCCTATTTATTACTGTAATCTTCTGTGAATACCAACCTCCTAATAATGTATAATTGTTATAGTTCAGTATTTTTGCGTTTGCCAAATTTTGAATATTTTCCTTTGCTAGTGGCGTTGAAAAATTATTGAATTTTTTTGTTTTTTTATTAAATAAAAATGTGCCGTGCAATGTTCCTATTATATAATTTTCAGCGTCCCAATCTGCAATTGTTCTTACATTGTTCGACCAAATATCTCTTCCTGTTTCAGCATTTACATAGGGCTTGAAGGATGAAAATGAATAATTTGTAAGCTCACATTTAATCAACCCAAAACCTGATACTGCCACCCATATTACCTTATCGCTAGGAAGAATATATTGTACCCTATATAAATCATCAGTATTATATTGTAGGGGCAATTCAATTTTATTTTTGCTTACTTCATTGGTTTCAACATTTAGTTTATAAATCACCTTTGTCAACCCATTTAACCATACTTCGTTATCGTTATTTGACTTAAAAAAATTGTACAAAGGTGGTCTTGCACCTTTGCTAACACTATCCAGCCTGATGCAATTTGTATTTCCATTTTCAATATTAATTTTAATAATTTTAAAATCAGATAGTGCCAATAAAATATATTTTGATGTTTCAAAATGAGATAAAATTTTTTGTTTTGAAGCTAGTTTTATTTTGGTATCTACTATATATTCAGTTGTGTTGTTTGTATCATTCCATTTATACAATACGCCATTTTTAAAAATGTATGGGCTTTGTTTATACTTAAAACCAAATACAAATTCAAATGTAGTTGGGCTACTGATAGCAGATTGAAAATTAATTTTTTCAAAAATTTTCTTCACAGTATTAAAGCAACAAACTTTATTTTTACTTGTATAAATAATTTTATTGTGTACAAAAAGGATAGATGTTATGCCCACTAAATCGTGCCCTTCCAAAAATTTAAAAGATTCAATAGTTTCAGTTGTTACATTAATTTTAATCAAACTATCTTTTTTAAACAACCACCAATCTCCTTTAGTAATTCCTTTTTCAAGTTTTATAGCTCCATAATTATCTGTAATGGAGTATAAGGATTGAAATGTATTATTAATCTTATTATATTTTGAGATGCTATTTTCAGTTCGTAATAATATATCTCCATTGTCTTCAAATCCAATGGCTCTAATATCTGATGATGTTAATGATGCATTCACAGATGGATTGTGCCTATAGGTTTTAAATTTATAACCATCAAATCGCATTAATCCGCTTTCAGTTGCTAGCCACAAAAATCCTTTTTTGTCCTTTTCAATTGAGTTAATTACTGATGAACATAGGCCATCTTCCTGCGTATAATATTTATTAAATAATATGGTTTGTGCAGTTGCATCAATAAAAAATGAATTGCCAATGGTAAGTAAAATAATAATTCCTATTTTAGTAAATAGCTTTTGAAACATATTGGGCTTGATTATAATTTACTTCACTATCTGAAATAATTGA
>JBEANU010000017.1:0-6758 GCA_041165265.1 Bacteroidota bacterium
GATACAGGCATGTGAAGATAAATTGGGTAAAAGCTTTACCATATCTACCATTCAAAAAGATATTAAAGCGATGAAAGAAGATGAAGCATTAGGCTTTAATGCACCCATAAAATTTAGCAAATCAACCAATGGATATTATTATGCTGATGAAAACTATAGCATTAAAAATATTAAACTTAACGAAAATGAAATCAGTTCGTTAATTGCATCGGTTGATTTATTAAACACATTTAATGGTAATAGGATTAGTGCTAATTTTAATGCCGCTATTGAAAAAGTATTGGCTTCAGTAAAAGAGCATTACGAAAAAACCGCAGATAGAAAAATTATCATACAGCTTGAAACCGCACCACCACAAAGAGGTTGGCAACATTTTGATATTTTATTTAAAGCTACTAAAGAAAACATTCCGGTATCATTTATACATTATAACTACACAACCCGAAAGTTTAATGCCATTATCTTACATCCATATTTATTGAAAGAATTTCAAAATCATTGGTATGTGGTTGGTTATTCTGAAAATCATAATGCCATTAGATATTTTGGTATGGATAGAATTATGGAACCAATGCTGCTTAAAAAATTATTTATTGCCACCAATGATTTTAATGCCGAACAACATTTTAGCAATATGTATGGTGTTTATGCATTATCAAAAAAAGTAGAAACAATTGAATTTAAAGTAAACTCAATGTTGGGGAATTATTTATTATCACAACCTTTGCACCACAGTCAAAAGGTTGAAAGTTTTTATTCGCATGGTGCATTAAAACTTAGTTTGCAATTAATACCTACTAATGAATTATTAAATTATTTTTTGATGATGGGCAAGCAATTGAAAGTGGTAAGCCCAAAATGGATAAAAGAAAAAGTTCAACAATTGCATCAAGCATCATTTAACAATTATAATTTACATGAAAACTAATCAACCTAAAAAAAAATTATACAACCTGCCTAAAAACAGAGGTATTCATGAAAATTTAAAATTGCTCAGAGTGATTACTGCTGTTGATTGTGTGAAGATTGACTTTGGTTATTTTGCTACCGATTATTTTGATAAAGGTGGTTGGATACGAATAAGCAACAATACATTTTTACGAGATACTAGCACCAAAAATATTTACAAACTTATTAATGCCGAAAATATTCCTATTGCTCCGCAAGTACATAATTTTAACAGCACCAACGAGTGGAAATATTTTTCATTAGTATTTGAGCCATTGCCCACTACTACTAATCAATTTGATTTGATAGAAGAAGAACCTGGCGATAAAAACAGTTTTAATTTCAAGCGAATTGTTTTAGATAATTCAACTGCATTAGAGTTGGTTAATTAATCAACCTTTTCATTTATATTTTTTTATCTTTTTTATTAAACGCAAATTCTATGCGTTTAACTATTACACCTTTGACAAAAAATAAAAATTATGTCAAAAGTTTTCATCCCTAAAATTAAAGAAATTGAAAAAGTAGTTTACTCACCAATTGTTGTTCATTGCACTGAGAAGCAGTTAATAATACATAGAATTATTACTGATGATAATTTAACTCGAATTGATTTTATTCATTATGTACCAGCTATGTACGAAAATGGAGGTTGGGTGCAAATGCATAGAGAATGTTTTATCCGTTCATGTGGTTCGGCCGAAAAGCTAACTCTAGTGCAGGCTGTAAATATTCCTTATGCGCCTACCAAACACTATTACAGAAGCAATAAAGATTTTTTGTGTTATACACTTTATTTTCCGGCATTACCTAAATGTACCACAGCCATTGATATTATTGAAAGTGAAGCACCTGGCACAGATTGGTTTAATTTTTATGGCGTAAGCATTCAACAAGCATTATCGAAACGTTTAGTAGTTAATAATTAAACTTAAAATACTTTAATAAGAACAAAAATTAGGAATAAAAATTTGTATCAAATACCTGATGCAACTAAAATATGTAACGATACAAGATACGATTGGTTAATTGAATCTTAAATATAAACTAAAAAACACTTAACGAAATGGAAGCACAAGATGAATTAGAATATGAAGAAGGCCATGAATGGACTGCTTATCAGTATCCAAAAGTGGAAAAACGGTTTCCACGAAAGCTGAAAAAGAAAATTAAAAAAATACCAGTTGGCGATGACTGTTATGGTTCGGCAATTGGCGACAAAGGCAAAATGATAAATAGCAAACGTGTGTTTAAACCCATCATGTGTCCGTTTCATCAGCATCATTATTGCGGATTAATAATGTTTCGTGATGATATGTTTATGGATGACTTTTTGAAAATTTGTGATTACAAAAAGTATCAGTATTTGGCGAAGCCATTCACAAGAGATGATAGTTATAGTTGGAGTTGGAACAATAAAATAACCGCATTTGATAACAGTAAAAATGAACACCGTGAATTAACTGCCGAAGGATTAGAGGCAAAAGAAAGGCAGTTAAAAAAATGGGAACGAATTAATCAATCTGTTGATGAACGTACAAAATATCTTTGGGTATATCGAAGGGCATTAAATACAGCAGCTGACTACATCAGGAAGATGAAGGGCATTGAACACGAAGACCGTTTTGAATTTAGGAGAAGTTGGGATATTCATAAATGCCGAATTGAAATGCCGCAGTTCAATCAAGTGGGAATGGATTTGATGAATGCTATTTATGATGACCTATACATTGCCGCACATCGTAATCAAAATGCATCAGCTGAAACAATTGAAAGAGGCTTGAATAACGCAGATAAATTGGTGAATTTTCTTTATCCAGAAATTTAATAATTAATAAAAATGAAGTTAGATAAAAACAAAGCATTGATTGGTTTTAATAAAACACTTAGCAGTAAACATTACACTAATGTTTTAAAATCGATAGATGAATATTTACAAAAAATAGAAGGTGATGCTTATCAAAAACCTAACAACATAGATGAGTATAAAAGTGCATTAGCTAAACATAATCATAAAGCATTCCTATTGCTACTATCTGTATATGACAAGCTTTATATCTGTGGTATTTTTCATGGCACACCATCAAAAGTTACAATTGGTGGAGGAATACTTGATGCAAAGGCATTAATTGAATTATTAAAATAGAAATAAATAATATTCATGGAATCATTTGATAACAACGCCAAATTTGCTGCCCAGCAATATGCAAAAGCTTTAAATACTTTAGATGTTGAACCAATTGCTTTTTTGTTGCAAGATGATTTTAAATTTATTTTTCCACTTTCAAAAGGAACTAAAGACGGAATTACTACCGATATTAGATATGTAGGGTATCTCTACAAAACTTTTTCAGAGATGAGAAAGGAAGGTGTTTTTGTTAAAGCCGAAGTTCGTCACTTTATGTATGAAGCTACAGTTGTGCCTTGTATTGTTTTGTTGCCTCCGCAAGATGTAAGGCTTATTTATACTAAGAGAGATTTTAACGAAAGCTACTCTGATATTTATCATCGTAGATACTCAAAACATGTATATGAAAATGAAGTGCTTTTTGCACTGCACATGCATAACAAATTATTGAGGAAAGTAGAAGTATTTCATCTTTATAAAACTGATAAAAAAACAATGTCATCAGAACTTGGCGAAATAAAATTTATTTAAATTATGTTATTAAATATTCATCAAAAAAAAATGGCTGTTGCCTTTGCCAAGGCACTGAACAACTTTGATGCGAATGCAATGGATGCATTGCTGTATAAGAAGTTTAGAGCAACAACTTTATTCAGCAAACAATTTTTAACAGTAATAGAATCAAAAAAGAAATACTTAACTCATTTGAATGTTGCCTTTAAGCGAATGCATGAAAAAGACCTTTTATTTCATGCAAAAGTTAAAACTATCAGCCATGATAATTGCTTAATTCCGTGTGTAGTAATTAAGCCTCTATTTAGTAATACATTTTTATATCCAACATCGGTAAGGCAAATACTAAAAGGTAAAACACCACGAATTAATACTGAAATTATCATCTTTTTTTATCAGCAAGATGAATTAATCAGCAAAATTGAAATGTTTGATATTGTTGATTTGGCTGACAATAAACGGGTATTAAATTTCAGCCATATTAACTACGAATTGCATTTTACCAACAACAAAAAAAACGCAACTAATTAAGGTTTATAAATATATGTACTACAACTATAATAAAGGTTTAGATTCAGTTAATGTAGAATTTTTCAAGGTTGAAAAAGGCTATATGTATTTCAATATTAATATTAATGATACGCTATTTGAAAGCAGATTTTCAGATTGTGGTCATATAATTTTAGATTTAAAACATTGGTTAGAATCAATTGCAATTGGTGCTCAGCAAACTTCTATTGATTATTGGTCAGATAAATCATGTATTGTTTTTAATTTTATTAATCATCCTTATACAAATGACGAATTTACAATTTCAATAAAAGATGTTGATGAATTGATGAGCATCAAACCTAATCGTGTAGCATTTATTAGGGCATTTTATGAAGCATTTTTATTGTTTATTCATTCAACAAAATATAAAAGAGAGGAGTGGGAATATGAAGATTTGAAAATGAAATTTTGTAGAATTAAAAATGTAAATGAATCAGAATTAGTAAAAATATTATGTGATTATTCTGCTGATGAAATTCATCAGGCATTGTTCGAAATGCGCCCTAGCAAATCTTACTATACACCAACTGAAGAAGAAATAAAAGTTGGATATGTTGAATCATTAAAACTAAAATTTACTCCAGCAGATTTTAATCAATATGGCGAAATAGTACATTTTATCAATAACTGGTTGTGGCATAAAAACTATGCCGGTTGGGATGTTGAAAGAAAATTAAGTTATTTGGAAGATTGTTTTGAAGAACAAACCAGTGAATATTATGGCGGAAAAGTGACTGAATTTCAGTCGGAATTAATTGAAAAATATTTACAAGCGCATGCGTTACATACAACTAAATAGAAATTACTATTTTTAGAAATAGTAATTTTAAAACAATAAAAAATAAATCTATGATAACTGGAAAAGAATTAATAGATCTTGGTTATAAACCTGCAAGATGGTTTAAAGATGCAATTGATTTTGCTAACCAAAATAATTTAACTGATGATAGTTTAAAAAAATATTTGCAGAAAGTAAGTCCTAAATTTATTCAACCGTTCAGCGAACCGCTTGACTTTTATAAAAACATAAGAGCTGACAGTGAAGAGGAAGTATTAAACATGGAAAGTGTTTTTGCAACAATGAAAGAATTAATGAAAACACCAACACTTGTAAATGGTGCTGTAATGCCCGATGCCTGCCCTACGGGCTCAATTGGACACATACCTGTTGGCGGTGTGGTAGTTGCTAAAAATGCAATTCATCCAGCTATGCATAGTGCTGATATTTGTTGTTCGGTAATGATGACAAACTTTGGAATGTTATCTCCAAAAGCAGTTTTAGATATGGCTCATTCTGTTACACATTTTGGTGGTGGCGGACGGGAAGATTTTTCAATTCTTCCAAAAGATTTTATTGATAAGATTTCTGCAAACAGATTTTTATGTTCAGATAGAAGTAAAAATTTTGCAAGTTCACATTTAGGAACGCAAGGTGATGGCAATCATTTTCTCTTTGTAGGGCAATCGAAAAATACTGGTGAAACAATGATGGTTACGCATCATGGCAGCAGGGGTTTTGGCGCTAATCTTTTTAATGAAGGAATGAAATTGGCAGCGTTTTTTAGAAAAGAAATTTCTCCAGAAACATTTGAAGAAAATGCATGGATTCCTTATGATACAGATGAAGGAAAAGCATATTGGGAAGCATTGCAATTAGTAAGAGAATGGACAAAAATGAATCATGCAACCATTCATGATGCTACATTTCAAAGGTTAAAAATTGAACCTGTTCATAGATTTTGGAACGAACACAATTTTGTTTTTAAAGAGGATGATTTATTTTATCATGCAAAAGGTGCTACGCCGCTCGATGATAAATTTGTTCCCGACTCAACCGATGGGTTAAGACTTGTTCCATTAAACATGAGTGAACCTGTTTTAATTATTAAAGGACAAACTACAGAAAGTAATTTAGGATTTGCACCGCATGGCGCTGGCAGAAATATTAGCAGAGCAAAACACAAGCGTATCAACTCACACAAAACTATTGACCAACTTTTTACAGAAGAAACAAAAGGTTTAGATATTCGTTTTTTCTCGAATCATATTGATATTTCAGAACTTCCAAGTGCTTATAAAAATGCAAACAATTTAAAAGAGCAAATGAAAGAGTTTGAACTTGGGGAAGTTGTTGACGAAATTTTGCCTTATGGTTGTATCATGGCAGGCAACTGGGAAATTGATGCTCCTTGGAAAATTAAAGCCAGAGAGAAATATAAAAACAAACCGGAAAATGAAAAGTAAACATAGTGATATTAAAGCTTTTTAAAGGCACTATAAGAAAGTATTTAGTGATTTGTGTATCACACATTTACTAAGTGCTTTTTTGTTTTCACACTTCAATTATTTTTCCGTTTTTATATTTTCTGTGTTCGCCATGCCTTATATAACCAAGTTGATTAGTTAGTAAATTTGTTTTTCCAATTTTAAAATCGGCTGTGTTTGCATGATGATGCCCGTAAATCCAATAATTAATATTGGATGCTTCGATAAAATCATACAACTCAACAGCAAATGCTTCATTGATATTGCTGTTGATATATTGCTCAGGATAATTTTTAAGCGTTGGTACATGATGCGTTACCACAACAGTTTTATCATTTTTTTCAGTTGATAA
>JBEANU010000018.1:0-8027 GCA_041165265.1 Bacteroidota bacterium
TAAAAGTGGAAGATGACGGACGAATGTTTCCCATTACTAATGATTCACAAACCATCATTGATTGCTTATTAACCGAGGCAAAAAAGTTCGATGTAGATATAAAAACATCTTTTGAAATTGAGGATATTGAAATTGAAAATGAGCAATTCATTATCAAAAATAAATACAAAAATATTGTTGCTGATAAACTGGTTATTGCCGCAGGAGGCAATGCACAAGGCATTTTACATCAACAATTAAAAGAATGGCGCCATACAATTCAGCCTGCAATTCCTTCGCTTTTCACGTTTAATATACCTAAGCATCCTATTAATGAATTGGCTGGTATTGGTTTGGAAAAAGTTGAAATTCATCTTCCTGAAATAAAACGAAAAATGCATGGTGCATTTCTTTTTACTCATTGGGGCATCAGTGGTCCTGCAGTTTTGAAGCTTTCAGCATTTGCGGCAAAAGAATTATTTGAAAAAAAATATCAATTTAAAATAGAGATAAATTTTATTCCAGAATTAAGTCATCATGAAGTAAAAGAAGCAATTTTAAAAGCCAAACAAAATCAAGCTAAGCAAAAAGTTTGTAGCAATCCTTTATTCTTTTTACCTAAAAGATTGTGGCTGTTAATTTGCGAACAAAGTACCATTTCAGCAACTATAAATTTTGCTGATTTGAATAAGCAACAGATAGATAAACTATTTCAACATTTAGTTTCATTTCCGTTACAAGCCAATGGCAAAGCCACTTTTAAAGAAGAGTTTGTTACTTGTGGCGGAATTACTATGAATGAAATAAATTTTAAAACCATGGAAAGTAAATTGATTCCGAATTTATTTTTTGCTGGTGAAATAATTGATGTAGATGGAATTACAGGTGGTTTTAATTTTCAAAATGCTTGGACAACAGGCATGATTGCAGCTGAAAACATGTGCTAATTTTCTTACTCACTTATCCCCTATTTACTCCTTCACAAATTTTCCATTCCAAACATTGCCTTTGGTATCAGTGGCTTTGATGAAGTATGTGCCTGAAGATAAGTTGGCAGTATTCAGTTGGTAGTTATCAGTATTGTGAATTGAGTATTGAGTAATGGAGCAATGTTGTAATTGGCCTAACACATCTGTTACCTCAATTGTATTTACTGCAAACTGATTACTGCTTACTGTTAACTTGTCTTTACAAGGACTTGGATAAACAGTTAATTCATTTGTTTTATTTGAAATTTCATTGGCTGATAATAATACTGAATAAAGCGATGAATCTGTAACTACGCTTACTGCTATTTCGCTGCCTATTTGATTGATAACTTTTACATTACTAAGCGATGTAATGAATTGCGACAAATCGGGCTGTGAAGTTAAACTGCTTGAAAGCGGTAAATTAATTTGCATAATATCACCAAACCCTGCTTTGCCCAATTGATTATTACGCACCAATGCAAAATTCATTACGCCATTTTGCAATTGATGATGATTCAACCAAAAATGGTCGTTGGCATTGGCAAACAACCACGAGTTTAATACCGAATAAGTAATTTTTGAAGTATCAATATAATTAGCATCAAAATGAAATGCGAAGGTAATGCCATACACACTATCCATTGGCAATGCTGTATTGCCCAACGAAATAGTAGCTTGCAATTGTTGAGTAGATGCATTAAAAATAGATGGCTGAATTTTGATGGCTAAAGGCGGCAAACCGCTTTTATGTTTTTCAGTTGCTAATCGTGGATGGGTTAATGAAAAATTTTGAATAATGGCTAAAGTATCAGTGCCATTAATAGTTCCGTTGCCATCGCAATCGGCGTATTTCCAATTAGGTGTGCCGAATGATGCACCACTCCAATTATTTACATCTTGCGCTTGCCAAGTTATAGAAGCATTGGTACGAGCCAATCCTGTAATACCATTACCCAAACCAATAGGAAATAAATCTTGCAAATCTGCTACGCCATTATCATCTGCATCACCAGGCCATACGCAGTGAGTGGCGGTAATATGCATAGTATCGGCAAAGTAAGTTCCTAAATTGTTACGAACATTTTGTGAGTTAGTATATACCATTGGGTCTTTACAACCATTATGAACAGGATTGAATTCATATTTATCAAAAATAAAAATAATGTCCTCGTCTTTATTAATTGGAACCAAAACAGGATTTGTGCTTATTCCAATAGGATTATTCACTGAAGGATATTCGTCATAATATTTTTTTGTTCCTACCATTACAACTAAATCGAGATTGGCATTAGCAGAGCCGCTAATATTAGCGTAATTATATAGAAATTTATTTATAAATGGTTTGATATTAATTGAATCGCCTGCGCATACAGCTGTATCACTTAAAAAACTTGGTATAGTATCATTTACGTGTATAATTATTGGAATAAATTTATAACTACTAAATAATCCTTCATCAAACTGGCAACCATATCCACCACTACAATTTGGATTATAATAATTTGTAAAACGATGCGGAGGTAATGGATTATTATAAGAACTATAAGTGGGATATTGAATCATCCAAGCTGTATCGATATATTGCTGTTGAGCTTTAGGCCAATAACATATTGTAGCCGATGAACAAGAGTTCCGATTTGCAGTACCAATTAAACCTATTACATGCCTATTACTACTGTAATTAAACTCAAGAAAATGCGATTCAGAGTAAGTGTCTTCCATCCAAGAATTCCCAACGGGTTGGGGGTTTAATAAAAATGGTGTATTGGTATGTGTATAATAATGAATAGGTTTTGGAATATAATCACATCCTACAGTAGGTTGAAAATGAATAGTAATAGTAGCTGCATTGGTAATGCCTGCACTATCCGTAGCCTCAATTACAGCATAATAATCATCATTATAATCATAAACATAAAGTATTGTATCTTTTGTAAAGCCAACATGAATGCTATCTACACTAATATTTAATTTTAATAATTTAGGCATTACAGAAGAGTTAAACATTGGTGAATTTTTATGACCTAGTATAAAACTAGAATCAACATATACATCAAATAATTTGTATTGATAATTTTTAGGATTGCCTACGCCACCGTTAATTGAGTAATGAAAATCATGCTTGAAATGTGTTTTAAAAGCAATAGTATCAAACGGGCATTGAATAATATAATTATTAGGAATCGTAAATACAGGATTAGATGCCGCAGTATTAACAGTAACCGTTACCGAATCGTGCTGAATTGTACCACCTTTTAAATAGATAGTAACTTTGTAAGTTGTTGTTACAGTTGGCGATGCAAGGGCATGTGGCATAAAATGTTTTTCGATATAATTCAAATTAATGTTTGGTGTCCATTTAAAACTATCAATTTTATAAAAACTTGTAGGGGGGAACCCCGGGTCAATACATGCTATACATCCAAATTGACCACTTTGATAATTACAATTCATTTGATTTGTTAAATGTGCTGAGTAATAAAAAAATGTATCACTCGGCAACATACCAATCAGCACTTTACCACCAGGGGCAATAGTTTTGTTTTTACCAGCCCAGTTTAGGTTAGTAGCCCATGCTATATGGCTAATAGCAACTACCATAATCATTAACAAAAGAAGTGTTGTAATTTTTTTCATTCTTTAATTTTTTATATGGAATAAAGATAAAATATTTTTAGAAAATACAAATTAAGAAAGTTGCTATGCATTATTCCCCCTTGAAAAGGGGGCTAGGTCTACGACTCCGCATTTATCGGAGGGGATTTTTATACAATTATTGATTCCATTCAAACAATCCCCCAAACCCCCTTAGGAAGGGGGATTAGCGCAGGATAAATTCAAAGCTATTATAAAAGTATTTGCTTGATAAAAGGCATAAACATTAATCAATAAAGGCTTTCAGAATAATCTGAAAGACTTTATTGTTTTTATACTTAAATTAATATTATTCCTTCACAAATTTCCCATTCCAAACATTGCCTTTGGTATCAGTGGCTTTGATGAAGTAAATACCTTGAGGTGATTCCGATACATCTACTAAAAATCCCCCTAACCCCCTTTTCAAGGGGGAATAATACACGGTAACTTTTAAATCATAAGCTTTGAATTTATCTTTCGCTAATCCCCCTTTTTAAAGGGGGTTAGGGGGATTTATACAATAAATCACTAATTTCTCTTTCTCAATTTCACCTCGGGATTTTTCTCTTCTAAATCAATAATATAATTTTCGATAATTCTCAACACTTGTTCCATCTCATGTTTTACATCAATATCATCAAAACGTAGAAAATTTAATCCATATTGTTCTAAAATTTGTTGACGTTTTTCATCTTTAATATAGGCATCAGGCATTTGGTGTGAGTTACCATCTATTTCAATTACTAAGTTTAATGGCTTGCAATAAAAATCTACAATATAGTTGTCTAAAGGTTTCTGCCGATTAAAAATGTAACCATACATCTGAGCCGATTTCAATTTATTCCACAGTAATACTTCTGCTAATGTTGAGTTATTTCTCAACATTCTGGAAAAGTTTTTTAAGTCTTTGTTATATGGAACAAAATACATTTTTGTTGTTTTTACGAAAGTAAAATGTTTTTTACAAATATAATAATCCCCCTTACCCTCCCGATTTTTTCGGGATTTACAACCTTTCATAAAGGGGGATTAGCGCAGGATAAATTTTTATTTTTCGAATTAAATTAAAAAGCATTTTTAGAAAAAATTACACTTGAAAGTTGCACTGTATTATTCACCCTTCCTAAGGGGTGAGGGGGATTTATACAGTCATTGACTCTCCTCAACAAACAATCCCCCATTGCCCTCCCGATTTTTTCGTGATTTACAACCTTTCATAAAGGAGGATTAGCGCAAGATAAATTCAAAGCGCATGTTCAAAAGTTGCTGTGTATTATTCCCCCTTGAAAATATGGAGTGGTGCAGTGATAATTTTTGATTGTCATGCTCCCTTCTATATTCTAGCTTCTATATTCTATCTTCCCCCCTCTTCCATAAACCAACAAAGGCAGCACTTACGTACTGCCTTTGTAATTTAATTTTATGTTTTGTTCTTGGTTAGAAACTTAATATCCTGAACTCTGTTCGGCGGTTGGCTTGATGTTCTGCATCACTACATGGTATGCCATCTACACATTTATTCACCGGTAAGGTTTCGCCATATCCTTTGGCTACTAAGTTCTTTGCATCTACTCCTCGGCTGATTAAATAATTTACTGCACTTTGTGCTCGGCGTTGGCTTAGTTTATCATTATAATCATCTGGTGCTCGGCAATCGGTATGGCTGCGTAATTCTATCTTTAAGGTTGGGTAGCGTTTGAAGATTTCTAAGGTTTTATCCAACTCAGCTGCTGCATCAGGGCGTATCGCTGATTTATCTAAATCATAATAAATATTATCTATACGTATGATATCGCCTTTGCATAATAAGCCTAAATCAGCATATAATGTTTGGCTGTTTTTTAAACCCATAGTGCTCTTTTCTGCACTAGCTGGTAAGCATTTTTCTTTTTCGCCTTCTTTTGATGCCGTTACTCGGTATTTGCAGTCTGCTTGTAATTTAAAGCTATATTTTCCATCTGCATTGGTTAGCATTTCTTGTTTTGTGTTATCGCATAGGCTTTCTAATACTACTTTTACGCCTGACATAGGTAGTTTGGTGCTCTCATTATATACTTTGCCTTTTAACTCAAATAGGGCTACTCGGCTTAATGGTATTTTTACTTCTACTTTATCGCCTCGGCTGGCTAAGGTGCTTAGGCTTACTGTATTATCTTGGTAGCCGTCTTTAGTGGTTGGAAACTGATATTCATGCCCTTCGGCTATACACATATTAAATTTCCCTTCTTTATCGGTTGATTTGATTTCTTTTTGGGTTGAATTGTCCATTACTTTTACCGATGCTGCTTCTATGGGTTCGTTGGTTTGAGCATCATATACCAATACATTTAGCATTAAGCATTGTTTGGTGAAGCTATAGATATCATCAGTGCCTTTGCGGTTACTGGTTAAATAGCCTTCGTTTACAAAGTCGTTGGCTATGATGCCAAAATCATCTTTGGTGCTATTCATTGGGTAGCCTAAGTTTCGGGGTTTGCTCCATTTATTATTGGTGTTTAGCGTAGCGTATATATCTAAACCGCCCATGCCCATCATTCCATTGCTACTATAGTATAGGGTATTGTTATAGGCTATATAAGGAAACATTTCATTGCCTTCGGTATTAATATCGCCGCCTAAGTTTTGAGGGGCGCCCCATCTTTCGCCTTCTTTTTTACACATCCATATATCGGTTCCGCCGTAGCCGCCTGGGCGGTCACTAGTGAAGTATAATTCTTTACCATCTGTACTTAAACTTGGGTGACCTGTGCTGTATTCATTGCTATTGTATTCAAATTCCGTTGGGCTTGTCCATCCTTCGGCGGTGCGGCTTTGGTGATACATTTTTAGTTTAATGATTCTATCGCTACTGCGTTGCATTCTGCCATTATTAAAGTTATCTCGGGTAAAATACATTTCATCGCCTATACGGCTGAAGGTGGCGGCTGCTTCGTGTACTCGGGTATTGGCTTTGCCTTCCCATAGTTTTGTTTTACCATAATCATTGGTGCCTGTTTTTTTAACAAATAGCATATTATAAAAGGCGTCGCCTGTCCAAGCATATTCACGTTTGATACTATTGCCTGCTTTGCGATCGCTGGCAAAGATGATTCCATCTTGATAGTAGCTAGGGCATATATCGCTTTTATTGCTATTGAAGGGCATATAGGCTACTTTGTATATCATACTATCTTTATAAAAACCAGCTAATTCTTGGCAGGCGGTTGCTCCCATACTGCCTCGGTTATCCATAGGGCGTAATTGGCTATATTCCGTGTACCACTTCTTGGCTTCATCGTATTTGCCATTTTGTTGTAACATTTGGGCATAATACAGCTTTTGTTCAGGCGTTGCACTATTGCTGAGTACTACTTGGCCATACCAATATTCTGCATTGATGGGGTCATTGATTTTACGGTAGCAGTCCGCTAGTTTTGATTTTGTTTCCCAACTATCTGATTTGCCTAATGACTTCTTTAAATAGTCGATCGCTGGGCTATATGCCATGCGGTCATACATCTTATTCCCTTTTTTTTGTACATAACTTTGGGCATACATTTGTTGGCTCATGCTGCTTAACAGTAGTAGTGCTGTTAGTACTATTTGGTAGATTTTAATCATGTGCTTTTCTTGCTTTGATTTCGGTTTTTTTTGTTTGGTCTGTTTGTCAGTAGTTAGCAGTTATTGGCTCTTTTTGTATTCCTAATAACTTATAACAAGTAACTAATCACTTTTTTAGAAGTATCGGGGGGTTAGCATCTTATCCATCTTTCTATTAAAATCATAGCCCATCATTACTTCATAACTTCCATTGGTATAGGTATTTAGTTTGCTAATGGTTAAATCGTAAGCCATACCTATTCGTAAATTATTATTGATTTCATACATCGCTATAAAATCTATACTTTCTGTTAATTTATCACGTAATGTGCTTACATCGCTTCGCCATGTGGCGCCTAACCATAGGGCGTCATGAAACAGAAAACTAGCATTGATATCTGTTTCTACTGGACTATTGGGGGCGTATTTTACTAATACACTTGGCTTAAATTTTACGGCTTCGCTGATGGGGGTTACTATGCCGGCGGTTAAAAATAAATGACGAAACTGTCGGGCGGTGGCTGTGCCTAATGCGGTTGCATTTTTCTCTTGTAAATTATTATTGATTAAATGCGGTATCGTTGCGCCTATATAGGCTTTGGGGGTGCTATAGTATAAGCCTACTCCAAAGTTGGGTAATAATAAATTGGTATTGCCCTTAAATGTTGGGTCGTTGGTAGCTGTGGTGATGGCATCGGTTAGTTTATTGGTATAGTTGGTTACTGACCCTTGTAAGCCTACTGCTAATTTACCTTTTGAACTTACTTGTATACGATACGCATAACTCCCTGATATATTAGTGGTATTGGATACCCCCAACTTATCATTCACTACTTGAAAGCCTAAGCCTACTTTTTCATT
>JBEANU010000019.1:0-2657 GCA_041165265.1 Bacteroidota bacterium
CAGCAGTGTTTGCTACAACCCCATCTACCGATTCCTCAAATCCTGAACTGACTAAAAATTTGTACCTACTAAATGTGGCTGTTGTGTTCATAAACATTTTTGGTGATAGCAAATGATTCCATCGCAATGCAGCCGTTCTATTACCCCATTTCAATCCAAATTTCAAAACTGTTTTATCACCCAAATCATTTTCAACTGCCTTACCGCTAAATACATCTCTACCAAAATAACCACTAAAAAACACTCTATCTTTATCTGAAAATTTATGATTTATTTTTGCATTGAAATCATAAAAATAATACCCTACTGAGCCCAGTCCATCACTGGCAATGTATGAAATAGGCCGAGTTAATACATCAACATACGTTCTTCTGCCGGCAAGTATAAAAGTTGTTTTATCGTTTTTAATAGGTCCTTCAATAGTTAATCGTGAAGCAATAATACCTACACCTCCTTCACCTTTAATTTTATTTTTATTGCCTTCTTTCATATTAATATCAATTACCGAAGATAGCCTACCGCCGTATCTTGCCGGGAATCCACCTTTTACCAATTGCACGTTATTGATAGCATCACCATTAAACACACTGAAAAAACCAAATAAATGTGTGGCATTATATACTGGTACGCCATCCAATAAAATCAAATTTTGATCAGGACTGCCGCCTCGTACAAAAATCCCACTACTGCCTTCAGTTCCTTTTGATACACCTGGTAATAGCTGCAAAACTTTTAATACATCTACCTCACCAAACAATGCCGGAATTTTTTTTATTTGTTCAATAGGTATATCAATTGTACTCATTTGACTTTGCTGTTGTATGGGATTTCGGTTGGCATTTACACTTACAGTTTTTAATGTTGTACCTGATGCTAAACCTATTGCCAATGTATGTACTGTAGCACCTTTAACAACAATATAATGGCTTTTATACCCAATATAACTAAACATTAAATTGGCACTTTCGGCTTTCATGGTTAAGGAGAAAAATCCAAATGCATTAGTAATTGCACCTTGTTTTTTATCTATATCATAAACGGTGGCTCCAATTAATTTTTCACCACTAATACTATCTGAAATATAACCATTAATGGTGATGTAATTATTGCTTGATAAGGCCGTTGATTGCGCTTTTGAATGTATTGTATAGCCGAGTATCAACAATATAAAAAATATTTTTTTCATTATCATTTTTAAATTTTAAACAAGGTAATAACGAAGATTGAATTGAAAAATTTTTCTTTACTAATTTAAAAAAAATGAAGTGTATTCATTAGGAGCTTTATTGCAATTAACAAAAGCAAGATGCGGTATAAAATAAATACCAAAAAGATTGACATCAGGCTTTTAAAAGCGTACTTTTGCAAACTTTTTAAATCAAAAAGTATTACTTTACAACTAACTATATTAAATGAAACTATCCTCATTCATTTTCGATGTTCCTCAAAATTTAATTGCTCAAACACCATCAAAGCAACGTGAAGATGCTAAATTAATGGTAGTGCACCGCAAAACTGGTAAAATAGAGCACAAACATTTTAAAGATGTTATTAATTATTTTGATGATAAAGATGTTTTAGTAATCAACAATACCAAAGTTTTTCCGGCACGTATGTATGGCAAAAAAGAAAAAACTGGTGCTAAGATTGAAGTATTTTTACTTCGTGAATTAAATGAATCGCAACGATTATGGGATGTATTAGTTGATCCTGCTCGAAAAATAAGAGTTGGCAACAAATTATATTTTGGTGATGATGGTTTATTAGTGGCTGAAGTAGTAGATAATACCACAAGCCGTGGCAGAACAATTAGATTTTTATTTGATGGAACAGATGAAGAATTTAAAACAGCATTAAAGGCAATGGGCGAAACACCATTACCTAAATACATCAAGCGTAAGCCAAATGAAGAAGATGAAGAGCGTTATCAAACTGTATTTGCCAAACACGAAGGCGCAGTAGCTGCACCTACAGCAGGTTTGCATTTCAGTAAAACGTTGATGAAAAAAATGGAAATAAAAGGTGTCCGTTTTTCAGAAGTTACCTTGCATGTTGGTTTAGGAACTTTTAGATCAATTGAAGTGGAAGATTTAAGCAAACATAAAATGGATGCTGAATTTTTTGAAGTTGACCAAACAGCTGTTGATTTAATCAATAAAGCGAAGCAAGAAGGCAGAAGAATATGTGCTGTTGGTACCACAAGTATGCGCTCATTGGAGTCATCAGTTACGGCGCAAGGAATGCTTAAAACACATAAAGGTTGGACAAACTTATTTATTCATCCACCTCATGATTTTAATATTGCTGATTCATTAATCACCAATTTTCATTTACCTAAAACAAGTTTATTAATTTTGGTTTCAGCATTTGCAGGCTATGAATTAGCCATGGAAGCTTACCAACAAGCTATAAAACATAAATACAGATTTTATTCGTATGGCGATGCCATGCTGATTATCTAACTAATTATTACTATTAAAAAAAGGTTGTTATACAAAATGTGTAACAACCTTTTTTATTTAATTTCACAGTATGAAAAAATATGCCATAATTGTAGCTGGAGGTAGCGGTTCACGGATGCAATCTATCATCCCCAAACAATTTTTATTACTAAACAGATTACCAATTATTATTCATTCCATCAATGCTTTTATTAA
>JBEANU010000020.1:0-3380 GCA_041165265.1 Bacteroidota bacterium
TTTGCCAGCTATGGGACCTACTATGGGCACAGTTACTGATTATTATTTTCAAGCCTCTTGTGGTGATTATATTGTTTTAGGCGATTATTTGCCACAAGTAATAACAGTAACTGCTCCTTCATGTATTGTTTCTGATACTACTCTTGTTGCTACAGTTGGAGATGTTTTAAATAAATTAAACTCTTTAAATGCGCCTATTGTTACAGCGCACAATCAAATATTGGCTGATTTTGATAATTATGAAATGTATAATAATGGAAATTGGCATAAGGGAAAAGTGAAACCAACAACAACAGCAAGCGGTAGTAAAATTGATGCCATATTGGTTGTTTGGCGTAATTCTAATGAACAAAAAACAAAGGGACAATGCGTTGGAGGATATGGATTACAAGATTTAGGTTATCACAATATTTCAATTCAAAATATGACTGGTATTGAAATGGGAGCATCATTTAATGCTTGTGAGAGTAACGCAATGATTGGTACAACAATAACGGAATACATGCATGGCTTATTTGGTGGAAATAATTGGCATAGCGGCGGCGGACAAGGGCCTTATACATTTATTGGTTCAAGTGCAGCATTTTGTACAACAGCAAACTCCCCACAAGTAAGTATATGTCCTTGTGGATTTGATAGAAATCATTTAGGTTGGAAATTTTCGAATAGGACAAATTTAATAAGTTCATTAGATGCAACAAAATTAAGTGAAGTAAACTCAGATATTACCATTCAAAATACACCTAATGGTGGGGAGTTTATTTTAAGGGATTTTATGACAGTTGGTGATTTAATTAGGGTACAACTACCTCATATTAACAATAATGGATACAATACAATTAAAAATCAATATATCTGGTTGGAGAACCATCAAAAAATCAGTATGCATGAAAAAGGCTTATATGACGATGTATCATGTTATTCACCTTGGAAAAAAGGGTTGTGGTCGTATATGCAAGTTGGAAAAAATAGAAAAATTGGGAATACGTCAACTGATGATATTTTTGTAGAATCAGAAGATGTAAAACATATTAACCCAAATTACTCATTAGACTATTTTTGAAATTCGATATTTGCCGCTAACACACTACTGTATTGCATTTAGAGACTTTCAATGATAAAAAATCTCTAACGCTACGCATTAGAAAAAAATAGTAGAAAAGTGGCTTCAAACCCAAGCCCAATAAAGATTGGGGAATTGTTTTTTGTAATCAGAAAAAATCTATTGCGGAATCTGGGATTAATGGGCAAGGGAGTTGGCTTCAAATGATACCTGCTGAGGGAAGATTTGATTATCATTACAGACCTGATTTGGCAGTTTCGGGTGTAAATGTAGATTGTATCTGGAATAATCGATCATTGCCTATTGAGAAGGGAAAGAGCATCAGTAACCCGTTAACAGGATTTCACGATTTGTTTAATTTTTATGATTGGAATGGGGATGGGGAGTTATTTATAAGACATAATTCTAATATTAGCCCTAACGAAGATAATTTTTTTCCATCATATACCGAAGTTGATAATGCAGGAAACTTGCATCACACTTTATTTGGAAATGGAGATGATAAAGATATTTTTAAATTGTCAGGAAACCATAAGATAGCAATTGGGACTAACCCTTCAACAGCACCATTATATACATACGCTAGTTATGGGCATAATAATATTGGAACTGATTATCCTTTATATACAAATGTAAAAATTAAAAATCAACAATTTGAGGCATATGAAAATCGTACAATTTGGTTAAACAATTTATCAATTGAAATATTATCGGAAACAGTTAATAACACAATACCTGTAGGTATGGATGGTAACCCATCTAAAGATTTAAAAATTAAAATTAGGTGGGATGATGCAGATGTAAAAAATGTAAGATGGTGTGGCAATATAGTTTTACAAGATGATATTAATGATCCGTTGAATAGGCATACTAAAATTAATTTGTTGCCCAATGGTATAATATCATTAGAAAGAGGGCAATCACCAACTCAACACATTAAAGTAAATGGGTCGTTTACCCAACCAACTACATTAACTTTAAAAACAGGCACAGAAACAACATTGGGTTACAGTTCCTACATGGAGGTAAAAGATGATTCGAAATTGGTTGTTGAGAGTGGCGCAAATGTTACATTGGAGATTTTTGGTGATTTATTTGTAAAATCAACTGCTACTTCAGTTTTTAAATCTGGCGCAAACATACATTTAAAAAATAATGCTGGAATATTCATATTTCCTAATTCTACTTTAGAAATTGAAGCAGGTGCAAATGTTACATTGGATGATGGTGCAACAATAGTTGTAAGCCCAGGTGGTAAGTTAATTCTCGGCAACGGTCAAGTATTTTTAAACGGCAGCAATGCATCAATATATATCAATGGCATTTTGGAGTTACCAGCCAATACAGATTTAACCATGAATGGTACAGGCTTTTATCAATTTGGTGTAGGTAATAATATAGTTATGGGGCAAGGTAGTAAAGTAAATATTGTAGGTAATGGTTATCAGCAACATCAAATGATAAAAATAGATAATCAAGCTACGGTTCAGTTTACCAACCATGATATTAAAATTACTGATGGTGATATTTTATATGGTAAATATGCACAACTAAAAGTAGTAGGCGGTGCTAATTTGGAGTATCATCATATTAATGCAAGCTACGATGGTGCATTACCCAATAGCCATGCTACGGCCGCTTTAGATGTTAGCAATACACATCATGTAATAATAGCTGCATCTAACTTTACTGATTTTTCAGATGCAGTAATCATACACGATTACCCCATTGATTGCAACAATTTGAATGGCAAACCCAATGTAAATATTGCCAATTGCGATTTTGATAATTCAACAGGTGCTGATGTAGTAGCCCATGATTTGCAAAACACTAATTTAACCCAAATTACTCATTAGACTATTTTTGAAATTCGATATTTGCCGCTAACACACTACTGTATTACATTTAGAGACTTTCAATGATAAAAAATCTCTAACGCTACGCATTAGAAAAAAATAGTAGAAAAATGGCTTCAAACCCAAGCCCAATAAAGATTGGGGAATTGTTTTTTGCAATCAGAAAAAATCTATTGCGGAATCTGGGTTTAACCATTCAAGGCTGCAAAATGCAAAGTATCACAGCCAATAATGGTATTCAGCTTTCACATTGCAATAAAGTTGAAATTATCACATCATATATTCATCATAAAAAATATGATGGCATAATAGCCAATCATCTGAACCAATTAATAATAAACAATGGGCATATATATAGCAATGGAGCCAATGGTATTTTGGTAAATAATGCCAATGTGTATTTGCGGAATGGTGCTGTAATTGAGTTAAATGTAAATGATGGCATTAATATAAATAATGGT
>JBEANU010000021.1:0-6936 GCA_041165265.1 Bacteroidota bacterium
AATAGCATATCATCTAATGTAAAAACTGATGTAAAAACTAATGATATGAATCATTCAGAAAAAGTTTTACAATCAAACCCAACAAATAATAATCCTATTGTAATTGATAATGGCATTACCATTTCAGATAATCAAAATAATGCAAATGCTGTAAATTACTCATTGGGTTATAGTTCAACTAATATGAACAAAAATCATAGTACAGCTAATACTTCATCATCATCAGTAGTAAATAATAATATTACAGATAGTGAACACTTTGGCAATACAAGTTCAGCAATTTTTACCCCATCTGATATTGAAAAAATTTCAAAAAAGGAAAATGAAAAAAATAGCCCATCTGACTATAAAGAAAGAAATTTAAAATCAATTGATTTTAAAGATTAAAAATAAAACCTAAACCAAATTAAAGGTTATTCAATGTAAAAATTGAATAACCTTTTTTGTTTTATATATTTATAGCTCAATTATCTTTTTATAAAGCAATGTATTCAAAATTCCGCATCGGCGATTCAAAACAATTTCAGCATAAAGTTGACGTAAGCGATACAGCAACTTTTAAGGCAGGAATGGTTCATCCAGTATATAGTACATTTGCTTTGGCCCGAGATGCTGAATGGTGTTGCCGATTGTTTGTGCTAGAAATGAAGGAGGAAAATGAAGAGGGTATAGGAACATTTATTGAAATTCAGCATCAATCACCAGCGCTTTTAAATTCAATAGTTACATTTGAAGCTCAAATATTATCCATTGAAAAAAATAGCATTATTTGTAGTTTTAGTGCCAAAGTGGGTGATAGAATAATTGCAACCGGTAAGCAAGGTCAAAAAATTTTATTGAATGATAAATTAAAAACAATTTTTGAAAGTGTAACATAAATGATGAATTCAACTGAAAAATTAATATTAGTAGTAAATGATGATGGCGTTACAGCCCCAGGTATTAAAGCGTTGGCAAAAGCTGTTGAAGGTTTAGGCCGTGTAGTAATTGTAGCACCTGATTCAGCCCAAAGCGGTATGGGGCATGCTATTACTATAGGCAGCCCCTTACGATTGGAAAAGGTTGAGGTTATTGAAGGAATTGAATCGTATCAATGTAGCGGCACACCAGTAGATTGTGTAAAATTGGCAGTTGATAAAATATTGCATCGCAAGCCTGATTTATGTGTAAGTGGTATTAACCATGGCAGTAATTCATCCATCAATGTAATTTATAGTGGTACTATGAGTGCCGCCATGGAGGCCGCCATTGAAGGTATTCCGGCTGTAGGCTTTTCATTATTAGATTATGAATTTGAAGCTGATTTTACAGCGGCGGCGCATTATGCTAAAGTAATTGCTGAAAAAATTCTTAATTATGGCTTGCCCTTAAATTCACTTTTAAATGTAAATATTCCTAAACTAAAACTTGAGGATATTAAGGGAACAAAAGTAGCTAGGCAATCAGTAGCAAAATGGGTAGAAGAATTTGATGAACGCCGTGACCCACGAGGTAAAAAATATTTTTGGTTAACTGGTAAGTTTGAAAACAATGATCATGGTGAAGATACAGATGAATGGGCACTGGCTAATGGTTATGTATCTGTAGTGCCTGTTCAGTTTGATTTAACAGCCTACCAACATTTGCAATATATTAAAACAATGATGGAATAATAAGTATGAATTTTTTTAAACAAGATAAAGGATGGTTTGGTTTTATGTTAGGTGTTGGTTTTCCGGCATTAGGGTTTGTTTTTTTTACTGAGTTTAATAATTTTATTAAAGGGCGTTGGCTACCAAGTAATGCAGGTTTTTCATTACGATTTATTATAGTTGTAAGTGTAATGTGTAATTTACTTCCTTTTGCAGTAGCACAAAAAAACAGGTTAGATTATCAGCTACAAGGCATAGTAGGCGCTACTTTGATGTTAGCTGTACTTTTTATGGCTTTTATTATTTGGGGCTAAAAAAAAGCACTCATTTTAATGAGTGCTTCAATATTTTAATTCGTCAATTACTATTTTTTATCAAACCGATGTTCAATTTCATCTTCTTCTTCCTCGGCCGCAATCATATTATCATAAAAAGCAATTACTGCCAATAAAACAAAAACAGCTGCTGCTGGTAATATTTTTTCCAAATCAAAACCGGCCCCAATTTCTGAGCCAATAGCTCCTACAATTAATAATATCAATAAAAAACTAACAGTAGCTCTTGAACTTGGAATTAATAACCCTATGGCGCCAGCAATTTCTAATCCTGCAATAATTCTAGTGGCGATGGGTGAAAAATTCATTCGGGCTAAAAAATCAGCCATTTCAAATAAATTTAAAATTTTGCACACCCCATTAAAAATAAATATGAATGCTGCAATGTAGGATAGTATTACTACTAATGATTTTTTAGATTTCATTTTGAAAAGATTTTGTTTATCACTAAAATAATAAACGTATATAAAAATTAATCCGAAAAGTAACTATTGTTTGCGGCGTTTAAGATATTAAACTTTTATAAGATACAAACTTGGTGATGTTAATTTGTATCTTGACACAATTCAATCAAAACGCCATTGGATGATTTAGGATGGATAAAGCAAACTAATTTATTATCGGCCCCTAATTTTGGTTCTTCATTCAGTAATAGACAGCCTTCTTGCTTTAAGCGTTGCATTTCGGCCTTAATATCTTTAACTGCAAAAGCTATGTGATGTATCCCTTCGCCTTTTTTCTCAATAAACTTAGCAATGGGGCTTTCAGGCATGGTAGCTTCTAATAATTCAATTTTATTTTCACCAGTTTTAAAAAATGATGTTTTAACACCTTCTGAGGCAACCTCTTCCGTTTTATAATGTTCTGTATTTAAAATTTTTGCAAATAATGAATTACTGATTTCCAAATTTTTTACTGCTATGCCTATATGTTCAATTTTATCAAATGTGCTGCTCATTTTTTTTATTTTTATTGATGATAGGTAATATGATAAATGATAAAAAGCCGCCAATAAGGATGGCTATTTGTCCAATTCCCCAATTTACCCAAGCCGATGCTAAACCGATGCCTTCAGGAATGTTATACAATTTTAAAACCTGCGGAATGATAACATGATAACCGCCCAAGCCGCCTTGTGTAGGCAATACAAAACCCAATGTGCCAAAGGCAATACAACTTAAAGCTGCTAAAATTGATAAATGTGCTGTTTCGTGTACACATAATAATCCTACATATTGGGCTGATAAATAAGTAGTCCAGAGTAAAGTTGTGTACAATAAAAATAAGCCTTTGCGTTTTAAAGTTATTATTGCAGTTAAGCCACTTGTTAAACCATCTACAAATGATTTAATTTTATTGTTTTTTGAAATTATTTTTTTGATGACCACAAAACCAATTGCAGCACCCAACAATAATGCAGCTATTATTAACCATTTTATTGAACCAGCGGCATTAAATTTATTAATTGCCCAATCTAATACAGTGGCTTTAAAATAAGCATACAATCTATTAAATTCAATTAATACAGTGATGGCAACAATTAATAGCCAACATAAAGTATCAAATAAGCGTTCGGCTATTACAGTTCCGAAACTTTTTTCAAATGGTATATTTTCATATTTAGTAAGCACACCACATCGGGTTACTTCGCCTAATTTGGGGAAAGCCAAATTAGCTATATATCCAATTAAAGTAGCTGCGTAAGTGTTAGTAATGGTGGGCTTGTAGCCAATAGGTTCCATAATTATTTGCCATCGTAAGGCACGAATAAAATGAGCAATTAATCCTAAAAAAAACGCTACTGCAATTAATAATGGATTGGCATTTAATAGCGCATTTTTACATTGTGCTATTTGTTCATCAGTCATGTTATGAAAAATGTACCACACAATACCGAAACCCAAAGCAAGAAACACAGCAAACTGAATTACTGATTTTGCTGTTTTATTCATATTAAATTTTGTTTTTTATATCAGGGAAAATGATAGCTGGTTTAAAATTTTTAGCCGCTTCAAAATCCATAGTGGCATAACTTACAATGATGACAATATCACCTGGTTGCACTTTACGGGCAGCGGCACCGTTCAAACATATTTCGCCACTATTGCGTTCGCCTTTAATTACGTAGGTTTCAAGGCGTTCACCGTTGTTGTTATTAACTACTTGCACTTTTTCGTTTTCAATTAAATTGGCGGCTTCCATCAATGCTTCATCAATGGTAATACTACCTACATAGTTCAAGTTAGCATCTGTTACGGTTGCTCTATGAATCTTCGATTTTAAAATTTCTATTTGCATAAAATTGTGATACGCTTCAAAGATAGGTTAATAATTTAAATTAGATTTATGCCTTTTATAAATCCATACAAAATCAATCAATAAAATTATTTCAGCTATTGAAAATACAAGCCAATTATAATGCTGCGGAATAAATTCAAAACCCATTTTATTTATTTTATGATTGCCCATTAAAAACCAATTGATAAATTCAGATGTAAATGAATAAATAAAAATCAAACTTCCGCTTATTAGTAACAATAAATCCATCCAATTGAATTGTATAAGAATATTTTTTCGTTCAAAATGAATTACTAATCCCGTAAGTAAAATCATTGTTATTGAAATGATGCATGGCGCCAAAACTGGCCCATACCAAGGCATTGGCAGCAAAAACAAAATATCCCATGTGAAAAATGAAGCAGGCCAATTCAATAGCCATTTCAAAAAAACATAATAAAATAAATCCCAAATGGCAAAGCTGTAAAGGAAATAAACGAATTGTTGAGCTTTTGTTTTTCCTGCTAATAAACCAACGGCAATAAGCATTATAAGTGTTGCAAACTCACGAAGTAATTCAGTTTTTAATACTAAGTTACTGGTTGCTACCATCGGAAAATCAAAACCATCAGGATAATATAATTCTCTTAAATACACTACCACAGCGGTTTCTAAAAATCCCATGGCTATTGCAAATAAGCTAACAATGAATAAAATTTTTAAAGAAGGTTTCATTTTGCAAAAATTTTTGATAGTTGATTTATTGCTTTTGCATCAGCATAATTCCATGATTGACATTTGTAATCAGCCGTTTCATTGTTATAATTTTCCATTCGTTTTATCAATGTTGTTTCAAAAATTTCGATAGTTTTATTTTCTATCCAATGATGCTTTTCATTTTGATTTCCATCAATTTGTTCTTTGATAATGGGCAGATTTTGATACAAATAATAAGAAACTCTGGGGCTCAATTCATAATAAAAATCAACATCTACTTCTTTTTTATTCCAATGATGGATATTGAATTTCACAATGGTTTCATCCCAATTAATGCAGCTTAATACAATCAACAAAATATATACTGACCAACTATTGATGCGTAGTAAAAAATAAGTTGAACGCTTCTGATTAATTTTTATCAGCATGGATAGTAAACCGATAGCAACTAAAATCAAAAAGAAAAAAACTCCAATTCGTTTATACGCCAAGGCATGAATGTAGATGTAGTAATAATTTCGCAATCCAACTGAAATAGTCAACACCAAATTTTGAATCATCCATAAATTAGCTAGCAAACGCAACCACTTATTGTTAGGATAAAAATTTAAATTGTTTCTGAAATAATAAATCACAATGAACATGGCCAATAAAATACTAATAATTAAAAGTTCAGTGCCTTGATGTACAAAATCTTTAAAACAAAAACCTTGTTGCGGCACAAAGCCAAACCATAAATATTTTATATCAATACAATTTAAAATCAATACCAAAATATTAACCAAAACAAGCATCAATAAAGCAATTCGGTATTCTTGTGTTAAAGCATTTATAGCTTTATTGAAAAAATGTTTTTTTCGTTTTCGTACAATAAATTCATTTTCATTTTGTTCCTCTTGTTCAATTTTTGAAGAATAATGTTTGTAAATTATTCCGCCTGAAATTGCCATTCCGCCTAATGAAAAAAACAAAGCACTGAAAGAGATGTAATCGAAAATTTTAGAAAAACAATCAAAAACAAAAGCGGTAAAGTTTCCTATAAAATCAGCAAATACTGAATTTGAAATGGAATATAAAATGGCGAATACAATTACAATCAAAAAGGGAACAATCAAAAGTTTAAAAAAATAAAATACGCTTCCTGCTTTACTGCGTTGGGTTTCGTGGGTACTCATGTAATCTTGAATGGCATTGCTTGGCATCATAGCGTAGGTTTGTAGTATAGCAATCAAACTAAACAATGCTGATTTTAATTGAGCATGATGAACAAATCCTGTCAATAAAATCATGGAAAGCAAATGAATCACAATGGAATTTGTGGTATTATTTAGTACAACCATAATGCCTGAAATTAGGCTACCAGCAAGCGTTACCCAAACATAAGGCGAACTTCGAAATGAATTGTGATGTTTCATGAATAGCAAAAGCATCAGTAACAAACTAAATAAGAATACATTGATTCCTAAAGCATTTTCCCAAAACAAATAGGTGTAAATAGCGGTGCTGATGAACAGTAGATAGTGATTTTTTAACGGAAGTGATTTCATATTTAAATTGTTTTATTTTTTTATTTATTATTTTTAAAAGTACTTTGTATTTCAAAGTATAAACGCAAATTTTTTTTATTTAGTCTGTTTCAATAATTTTTCCAAAGCATCAATATGCGCTGTAAAAGATTTTTTTCCTAACTTGGTGGCTACAAAAGTGGTGTTTGGTTTTTTTCCAACAAATTGTTTAGTTACTTTAATAAATTCTTCTTTTTCTAGTGCTGAAATATGACTTGCTAAATTTCCATCAGTGGTTTGCAATAGCTCTTTCATGGCAATAAAATCCATTGTATCGTTCACCATCAAAACCGACATAATGCCAAGCCTGATGCGGCTTTCAAAAGATTTATTTAATTTATCAATTTCTAAATTCATGATGTAGTGATTTTTGAATCATATTTAAAATACATCATAATACCATACACAATG
>JBEANU010000022.1:0-12654 GCA_041165265.1 Bacteroidota bacterium
AGATTTTGAAAATACATTTTTAGAGTTTGCATCGCAAGTAAAGGTGGATGGAACTTTGTTTTACAAAAAAGGAATTCCGATTGAATCAAAATTGCAAATTGCAGATTGCAAATTGCAAAACAGTTATTCATTGAATGACGCATCGCCGAGGTTCGTGTCCCCACGAACATCAAATGAAATGGTTAGTGAGCACACTAACCATTTCACAGACATTTTTACTAAAAACATTGAATACAGAAATGGCACTTATCACTTTGATGTAAACCATAAAGGCAAATTAATTCAAGGTTTTGAAATGAGTGTTCATGGCTTGTATAATATCGAAAATGCAGTAGCTGCAATAGCTGTGGGTTTGCAATTGAATATTGATTTAGATAAAATAAAAGCTGCGATGGCTTCTTTTAAAGGTGTGAAGCGCAGATTTGAGTACATTTTAAAACCTAGCGCTGTCTCGGATTTGCAATCCGAAACTTTTGAGCAAGCGGATTTGAAGCCGAGGTTCGTGTCCCCACGAACATCAAATGAAGTGGTTAGTGAGGACACTAACCACGGCAACAAAGAAATAATTTACATTGATGATTATGCACATCATCCAAATGAATTAGCACCGTTTTTAAAATCTGTTCGAAGTATTTATCCCGATAAAAAAATCACGGTGATTTTTCAACCGCATTTATTTTCACGAACCAGAGATTTTGCAAAAGGATTTTCAGAAAGTTTGAGTTTGTGTGATGAATTAATTCTATTACCAATTTACCCTGCTCGTGAATTGCCAATGGAAGGAATTAATTCAGAAATGTTGTTGCAAAATATTTCTATCGCTAACAAAAAAGTGGTGCAAAAAAGTGAATTGATGAACGAGTTAAAAAGCCGTGAAATTGAAGTTTTATGCACTGTTGGGGCTGGAGATATTGATCAATTTATTGAGCCGATAAAAAATTATTTACTACAATTGTAATACTACAATTCACATTGTTGTAGTGTGTAACAACACTTGTTTCTTCAGTAAAAAACTGAATATAAATATCAGATTTGTAGTAGGATATTTAGCATGAAAATTAATAGACCTTTATTATTAAAAATTGGGAGTAGCATTTTATGGAGTGCTATAATTGTTGGTTTTTTTGCGCTTTGGAGTTTTGCCTTACACCATCGAAAACAACTTGTCTGCAATCAAATTGATATTGCAATTGATGAACAAAATGATAGATTTTTTATTGATAAAAAAGATGTTGTTCAAATCATAAAGCAATCGGGCTACGATACACTATATCAAAAAAAAATTGATGAAATAGATTGGATTTCATTAGAAAGAAAAATAAAAACAAATCCATGGATAGCTGATGCACAGCTATTTACAAACCGGAATGGAAATATAAAAATTGAGGTTACACAACGTTGTCCATTAATGAGGATAATTAACAAAAAAGATGTAGGCTTTTATGTAGATGAAAATGGAGTGCCTATGATGCTAAGTTCTAAATTTACAGCACGTGAAATAATTGTAACAGGATGGGTTGAAACCATAGATTTTAACTACATAAATCCAGAAAAAGGCAAAAGATATGATCTTGTGAAATTTGTAAAGTTTATTAATGCTCATCCATTTTGGAAAGCTGAAATTGTACAAATAAATTGGAAAGAGAATAATGAAGCCCAGTTGTATATGTTGCAAGGAAGCCATGTGATTGAGTTTGGTGAAGTTGTAAACTTTGAGGAAAAATTAAATAAACTTAAAATATTTTATTTAGAAGGATTAAATAAAATTGGGTGGAATAAATACAACGTGATTGATGTTCGATTTAAAAACCAAGTGGTTGCTATTAAAAATTGGAACACTAAAAAATAATTTTTACAAAATAAATTTAACTAAAATGATAAACGAAAATTCAAATGATATTGTAGTAGGTTTAGATATCGGTACTACAAAAATTTGTGCAATTGTGGGCAGAAGAAATGAAAATTCGAAAATCGAAATTTTAGGAATGGGCAAAAGCGATTCGGTGGGCGTAGATAAAAATGAAGGTGTTGTAAATGTTGAACAAACTGCAGCAGCGATACGGAAAGCCGTTTCAGAAGCTAGTTTGCAAGCTGATGTTGAAATCAAAACAGTTTACGTTGGTATAGCAGGCCAACACATTAAAAGCTCTCAACACACTGGTATAATCACAAGGCAAAACACTGATGAAACCATTAAACAAACTGATTTGCAAAGGATGGTTGATGATATGTTTAAACTTCAAGTTGATCCAGGCGAACAAATTATAAATGTTTTACCACAGGAGTTTTCTGTAGATAACTCAAGAGGAATTAAAGATCCAAGAGGAATAATTGGAACAAGGTTGGCTGCTAATTTTCATGTAATTACGGCTAAGGTAAATGCGGTAAAAGTACTTCAACGATGTGTAACAGATGCTGGATTAACGCAGGCCGGAATTACTTTAGAGCCATTAGCATCATCAGCATCCGTATTAAGTGAAGAAGAAATGGAAGCAGGAGTAGCGTTGGTGGATATTGGCGGCGGAACTACTGATGTTGCAATTTTTAAAGACGGAATTATTAGGCACACTGGGGTTTTTGGTTATGGTGGAAATATAGTTACAGAAGATATTAAAGAAGGATTAGGAGTGATGACAAAACATGCCGAAGTTTTAAAAATTACTTATGGTAATGCTATAGCTAGTTCAGTTGATAAAAATATGAATGTATCAATTAGAGGAATGAAATGGAAAGAATCTACAGAGGTTTCATTATATAATTTAGCTTTGATTATTCAAGCTAGAATGGATGATATTATCGGCTCTGTAAAATCACAATTAATCAATTCAGGGTTTGATAGTAAAAAATTAATTGCAGGTATTGTAATCACTGGCGGTGGCTCACAATTAAAAAATCTAAAACAATTATTTGAATTGCAATTAGGTATTACAACCCGTATTGGTATGCCACTTGAATATATTGCAAACTCAGATTTATCAGTTTATAAAAATCCATCATTTAGTACAGGTATTGGTTTGATACGCAGAGGCTATGAAGATGCTGCTCGTCAGCCTAATCAAAATTTAAAATATGCACAAATTCCTGTTGAGCCAATTGTTGAAAAAATTGTTGAACCCATTCTTGAACAAGTAGTTGAAATACCAGTATTAGCAGATGCTACAGAAAAAAAAGGAATGAATATTTGGACATCATTATTAAAAACAACTCGAATGATATTTGAAGGTGAAGAGGACAAAAATCTTTAAATTTTTAGCAAAATAAAATCATCTATAACTAACCATAGTTTACTACTAACCATAGCACACTAACCATAAAACCAAACCAAATTTGATATGTTAGAATTTAACATGCCTAAAAACAAAAGCTCAAAAATTAAAGTAATCGGTGTAGGCGGCGGCGGCACCAATGCAGTTAATCACATGTATCGTTCAGGTATTAAAGATGTTGATTTAATTGTGTCAAATACGGATAGACAATCATTAGACGCAAGCCCTGTTTTAAATAAAATTCAGTTAGGTGAAAAACTCACTGAAGGATTAGGTGCAGGCACAAATCCTGCAAGGGGTAGAGCTGCTGCTGAAGAATCGTTGGATCAGATTAAAGAATTACTAAGCTATCAAACCAAAATGGTTTTTGTAACATGTGGTATGGGCGGCGGAACTGGCACAGGTGCAGCCCCAGTTATAGCACAAGCAGCAAAAGATATGGGTTTATTAACCGTAGGTATTGTTACCACTCCGTTTGATTACGAGGGAACAAAAACTAGAAAACAAGCATTGGATGGTATTGATGAATTAAAAAATCATGTTGATGCCGTAATTGTAATTTCAAATGAAACATTACGGGAAGAATATGGTGATATGGATATTGATAATGCCTATGGCAAAGCTGATGATGTATTAGCCACCGCTGCAAAAAGTATAGCTGATTGTATTACGGCAGTTGGTACTCAAAACGTGGATTTTGAAGATGTAAGAGTAGCATTAAGTAATAGTGGTGTTGCCATTATTGGTAATGGAACTGCTGAAGGTTCAGAAAGGGCACGACGTGCAGTTGAAGATGCTTTAGAATCAAAATTATTATACGATAAAGATATTAAAGGGGCCAAGTTTATTTTGATAAATGTAACCTATGGTAAAAAGAAGATTACATTGGATGAACTAAATGATATTGCATTATTTGTGCATGATAAGGCAGGCGTTGATACACAAATTAAACAAGGAAGGGTATATGATGAATCATTGGATGATAAAATAAGTGTAACTATAATTGCAGCTGGTTTTAGCAACGGAGTAAGCAAAGTAAATGTATCACTAGAGCCTAAAGTGATTGAAAATAGTACAAAAGAACCCACTATCACATCATCTTTTATGATAGAGCCATTGCAGCCTCAAGTAATTGATTTTAGTGTATCTAATACAATTAATAAGGATGTTAAATTAGACGAAATTGAAAGTCAGCATGAACCAATTTTTCAACCTACATCATTTACATTAGATTTTTCAGCACCTGTAATGCAACAAACAAATACAAATGATGACAGGATGGATGAAGAAGAACAAAAAATTGAATCTACAACAATCAATGAAGTTGAATTGAACGTATCATCAGTGCATGTGAATGATATATCATTTGAAATTACAAATTATCAAATGGATGAAAAGCCTACATTCAATGCTTTTAATACTATTGTAGATGATGATGCTTCACTTGAACTAGAAAAAATTAGAAGAGCAAATGAAGAAAGAGAATTGCGTAAGCAGCAATTAAAAAATATGAGTTATCAAATTAATTCACACAAAGCAAGTTTTGAAGAAAAGAGAATTGAATTAGAGAAAGTACCTCATTCTGCAGATAATATTATGGGTAATTTTATTTTTGGTCAGAATGCTAATGGTGATTTTGATTTAAAACCAAATCCATTTTTAGACCCAAGGGTTGATTAATTATATAATTTTTTTAAAAAAGTGAACGCCTGTAACTACTTTGTTATGGGCGTTTTTTATAACATAAAATTGATGGACAACAGTGAAATGAAAAATTATTGGGTACAATCGTTTTGGGGTATAATCATATGATGTTGATGATGGTTTACATGTTATACCAAAAGTGTAAATGTATCAGTTTAATAAAATGGAACAAACATTTACTACATCGGCATAATACCAAACTGGCAGAACTAAAGAATTATTCATTAAGTATTTTATTTTGAAATACAGATAATAATCTAAATCTTTAGTTACCAAATACTATCCGTTTTCAGTTTAATATTTGTTTTTTAAATTATAAACTATGAAGAAAATTTTATTACTAATTTCTTTTTTTTTGATACTAAGTTGTATAGCATCAGCAAATGAAATTCGCCGTTCATTTAAAGGTTCGGTTGTTGATTCAGCAACAGGTTTGCCACTTCGTGATGTAACGGTTTCATTTTACAAAGCATCAGATACATCGCTTATAAATTTCTGTTTTACAACGCCTAATGGTAACTATAATATGGAGTTGCATGTTAAAGATTCAATATTAATAATTGTAAGTATAATGGGTTATAATGATAAGTTGGAAAAACAGAAAGAAACCAATTGGGATTGGACATTTGATGAAAAAAACATCAAGTTATCAAAAGCACCAAAGCAATTAAAAGAGATTACAATTTCAGGTGGATTTATTAGAATGAAAGGTGATACAATTGAAATAAATGCAGCACGATTAAAGGTTTTGCCGAATAGTGATGTAAGTCAGATGTTTAAAAAAATACCCGGATTTGAAGTAAGTAAAAACGGAACAATTAAAGTAAATGGTGGTGAGGTATCAAAAATTTTAGTAGATGGTTCTGATTTTTTTGGAAGCAATCCTGGGCTGGTTTCAAAAAATTTAAAAGCTGATATGATTGATAAAGTGCAGGTGTATGATGATAAAGATGAAAGCGGAAATATCAATCCTGATAACACAAAAACACTTAATTTAAAATTAAAAAAAGGTAAGCGAATTAGCATGTTTGGCGATTTGATTGCAGGTGCAGGAACTACTGATAGATATGAATCAGGAGTAAGAATAAATAGTTTTAAAAATGATAGAAAACTTTCAGTGATTGCAAACAGCAATAATATTAATGATCAAGGATTTGATTTTGGATTTAATAATTGGCATGGTGGTTCGTGGGCGCAACGCAGCGGCAGCCTTAGTAAATATGTGTATTATTCTAACAAAAATGCAGACGCCAATTCAAAAGGAAATATCAATCAAAAATCGGATTTGGCCATTAGTTATTTTAATGAATATTCCAAAAAAAGAAAGCTGTCGTTAAACTTTGGATGTAATCAAAATAAATTTACAACACTCAGCAAATCATCATCTGAAAATCCGATAAATGATACCATCAAACAGTTAGCAAATAATCATCAAAGTGTGAATGGTAAAGCTGCTGAGTTCAGCGCTGATATGCATTTTTCAAAGGAAACTGATACCGTTGGAAATTTTGGTTTTGGCTTTAATGCAGCATTTAACAAGTACAATAATAATGCATCAGCTATTGATAAAATTTACCAAAATATTACTTTAGTAAATACTGCTAATAATGCCTCATTAAAGCAAACGCAACAACAAACTGCAGGCGGTTATTTTTCATATTGGCGACGAGCCCGTAAGAATAGAAATCAGTATTTAAATGTAAGTATTAAATCAAATATCAATACCAATTCAATTAATACCTATCAATTTGTAACAGGTAAATTTTCAAATTTTAATTTTAAAAACCATAATGATATTTATGGTTCAGAACATTTAGTGCAAGTAACGGGGGCATTACCAATTTATAAACTATTTAAAATAGGAAGCAGTATTGATGGGTATGTAATGAATAACACCAATGATGCTATGGTATTGAATGCTGCAAATATATCAAAGCAAGATTTTGTGCAAAATTATGTGGGTACAATTGATTCATTAAGTTTGAATTTTTATAATAGTGCCCAACAATTTAGTACTAAATTATTTGGAGCAATTAATAAAAAAGATCAAGAGTTGAATTTTGGAGTAACGTATTTAAATTTGGTATTAAGTAATCAGAATAAAACCACCAACTTAGGTATCGTTAAAAACTATCATTTGTTTTTGCCATTCATCACTTACGGATATTGGCGCCGAAGCTTTGGTTTTGCTAGAATTACATTTGAAAAAGCTGTTGATTTTCCTTCATTTAATCACTTAATGCCTATTCAGAATTTAACCAACCCATTAAGCAGATTAGTGGGCAATCCTTATTTATTGCCTTTTGAACAGTGGCAATTTGCTGGCAGATTTTCAAAGCAAAATGTAGGAAGGTTTAAAAATATTTGGACAGGGTTTACACTCAACCAATCAGATAATTATTTATGTTATATAAATTCTATCAATCAATCAGGCATCTCGTACCGTACACCTACTAATTTATCAGGATATTTTAATGAAAATGTGAATTTAGATGTACGTTTTAAATTGACAAAAAAATTGGATTTAGGGGCATGGTTTTCAGAACGATACACAATTACACCCGAGTTATTTAACCAACAAAAAAATCAAGGCAAAAATTTTGCTTTCAATTTTAATCCTAAATTATTAATTACTGGTTCAGATAAATTAGAATTAGATTTTGGCTTTGCTATCAACTATTCTGATTATCAAAACAACTTGAATTCTGCTGTGAATTATAAACAATGGATACCCGGATGCGAAGGAAATTTAAGATTGAATTTATGGAAAGGAAGTGAGTTGAATTGGGATATTGATATTTATGATAAACGAGCAATCCCAGGTGTTGGCAAGATAATTCCAATCACAAATTTATATGTTCAACAAGCTTTAGATAAGGATGAAAAATACAACTTGAAATTAACGTGCTATGATATTTTAAAACAAAATATTACGTTAGTAAGAACTGTGAATGGCAGTTTTGTAAACATTGCTGAAAACAATCAATTGCAACAGTTTTTTATGCTTTCATTCATCTATAAAATGAAAGGAAAAAATTCAGAAGGTGGCGGCGCTGCTTATTAATTTATTAAATTATTTTACTTGAAAAAAATACTTTTATTTTTATTATTCAATTTGTGTATTGTTGCAGCAAATGCTCAACGGGTAAGAGTTACAGGGTTTGTAATTGAAAAAGATACCGATATTATTCATACTGATAAATTGGTAAGTATTGTAGGAACTACCGAAGCTTTTTTTACGAACGAAGTAGGAAGATTTGTAATGTACATGAATAAAAAAGATACGCTTCAGTTGTTTGTGCAAGGGTTTAAATTATTTAAATTATCATTGATTGATTCAAGCTATAAGAAAGAATATTTTGTAAAAATAAAATTAGAAAAATTAGTAGCATCAACCCAAAAAGCGGTATTAATAAGAGGTGCAAAAGTTATCAACCAAATTGAAAAAGATATTCAAAATGCAAGTATCACACCACCTGAGTTAGAAGCGCCTAACATTGCCATGACAAGTGTTATTAGCCTTTTATATGAACAATTCAGCCGCCGAGCCCAACAACGTGAATTATTAAAAGAACAAATTTTTAATAACAACCGCCGCATGGTATTTGCTGAATTATATCGCTATTACAATTACTATGGTTTGTTTGAATTGCCCGAAAAATATTTTAATGATTTTACCGATTATCATCAACTGCCATTAGAGTTTTTGCAACAAAATACTTATTACGATATTACAGTTACACTAAAAACTAAGTATAAACAATATGCCGCTTTAAAAGGTTTGTGGTAATGCCAATTGCAACAACAAAATAGTACAACGACTATTTTGAGTTGTGAATCTGTATAACTCAAGTTTTTTTGTATTTTCGTTGTTGAAATGATAAATAAAAATATTCAACCTCTACTTAACGATTTAAAATTGGGTTTATCTGATTTGTATAAAAACGAATTGGATAAAATAATTTTATTTGGTTCCTATGCCCGTGGAGATGAAAAATCAGACTCAGATATTGACGTACTGATACTTTTAAAAAATCATCATTCATTTTCAAATGAAGTGAAAAAGACATTACATTTTGTTTATCAGCTCAATTTAAAACATGATAAAGTGATTTCTGTATTTTCTGATTCAGTTTCAAATTATAAAAATTTGATTTCACCTTTTTATGTAAATGTGAAAAAGGAAGGAGTGGTTTTATGATGGATTACTATAATTTTCATATTGAAAAATCAACAAAATTTTTAAACTCCGCTAAGCTTTTAATTGCCGAAGGAGATGATGGTGCTTCCGCCATTTCAAGAGCTTATTATGCCATGTACACCATTACCGAGGCAGTTTTGTTTACTAAAGATATAAATACAAAATCTCATAGTGGATTGTTATCTCAATTTAATTTGTATTTTATAAAAAGCGGAATATTTAATATTGAGATAGGCGAATGGTTGCATCAAGCGTTTGTTAATAGGCAAGCAGGAGATTATAATTCGTATGTGTTTATAGAAATTTCAGAGGCTCAAATTATTGTTGATAATGCTGAAAAATTTATCGAAATTCTTAAACAATATTTACAACAAAATAAATTTATCTAAATAAAATCATCATGAAATTATTACAAGGAAAAACAGCATTAATCACTGGCGGTAGCCGTGGTATTGGCGAAGCAATAGTGATGCAAATGGCCGAACAAGGTGCAAATATTGCTTTTACTTATTTATCATCTGAAGAAAAAGCGAATGCATTAGTTGAAAAATTGACAGCAATGGGCGTTAAAGCAAAAGGATATAAAAGTAATGCAGCTATTTATGCTGAAGCTGAAACATTGGTAAATGAGGTGCTTAAAGAATTTACAACCATTGAAATTTGTGTAAATAATGCTGGTATCACTCGTGATAATTTGATGTTACGTATGACCGAACAACAATTTGATGAAGTGGTAAATACAAACTTAAAATCAGTATTCAATCTTACTAAAAATGTAATTAAACCGATGATGAAACAACGCAATGGAAGTATCATCAATATGACTTCAATTGTAGGAATGAGAGGTAATGCAGGGCAAGCAAATTATGCTGCATCAAAGGCAGGAATAATTGGTTTTACAAAATCAATTGCACAAGAATTAGGTAGTAGAAATATTCGTTGCAATGCTATTGCACCAGGCTTTATTGAAACTGATATGACCAAAGCATTAAGCGCTGGCGGAACTGATGAATGGTTTAAAAAAATACCAATGGGACGATTCGGAAAGCCTGAAGAAGTAGCAAATACTTGTGTTTTCTTAGGAAGCGATTTAAGTAGTTATATCAGCGGACAAGTTTTAAGCGTTTGCGGCGCAATGAATTGTTAGAAATCAGTTGAAAGTTACTTGTTATAAGTAATTAGACATCTTTCATAAATCACCATTCCTCTCTATAGGTCAAAGACTCCGTATTTATCGGAGAGAGGATTAAGGTGAGGTGTAATAAAAGAATTATGAAAGATTCTATTAGCAAATACAAATACCTATTTTTTGAAATCAATAAACAACTGAATTTTTCTAATAACTTGTAACCTATAACTAAGAACTATTTTCCTATGTATTTTTTTTAATTATTAAAATAATTTTTTCATGCCATCATTTGATATTATTAGCGAAGTTGATGACCAAATGTTAGATAATGCCATCAACAATTTAAAAAAAGAAATGCTGAATCGGTTTGATTTCAGAGGTTCAAAAACAGAAATTCAATTGCAAAAGAAAGAGAAAAATCTTCATATAGTTACTGAAGATGAAATGAAAATGCGTCAGATTGAAGATGTGATGATTAGTAAATTGATGAAACAAAATATCAACCCTGCTTGTTTGGATATGGGAAAAGAACACTACGCCAGTGGCAATATGGTGAAGAAAGATATCAAACTAAAACAAGGGATTGATAAAGAAACAGCAAAAAAAATAATCAAGCATATCAAGGATAGTGGCTTGAAAGTACAAGCACAAATTATGGACGATATCATCAGAGTTACAGGTAAAAAAATTGACGATTTGCAAGAAGTAATTAGCCTATGCAAAGCTGCCGATTTTGAATTGCCTTTACAATACGAAAACATGAAATGAGGATAATGAAAAACAACAACACAAATAGAATTAATTAATTTGTTGTTGTACCTATCCGAATTGCATCTGACAAAAAAAATAATTTAAACAGATGAAAAGTTAATAAAAATATTATGGAATTACATAACAAAACAGCTGTAGTAACAGGCGTAAGCAAAGGTATAGGACGAGCCACTGTAGAGGCTTTATTAGAAAAAGGTGTGAAGGTGGCAGGTTGGGGGCGTATTGCACCAGCTATTGTACATTCTAATTTTATTTTTATAAAATGTGATGTAAGAAGTTTAGATGAAGTAGCCGTGGCATACAATAAAACCATTGAAAAATTTGGCGAACAAATAGATATTTTGGTAAACAATGCTGGCTTAGGTTATTTTAAAATGATGGAAGACATTACTTTGGATGAATGGGAAGAAATGTTTGATACCAATGTAAAAGGCACCTTTATTTGTTGTAAAGCAGTGTTGCCTTTAATGCAAAAAAATAAAATGGGGCATATCATTAATATTTCTTCTATTGCAGGCACACAAGGGCTTCCAGAAGCTACTGGATATTGTGCTACAAAATTTGCAGTTCGTGGTTTTTCTCAAAGTTTGTTTAAAGAAACCAGAAAATATAATGTGAAAGTAAGTTGTGTTTATCCTGGTTCAGTGAAAACAGAATTCTTCAAAAACTATCCTTCGGTTACTTTAAATGATGATATGATGATGCCTGAAGATATTGCTGCATCAATCATTCATTTATTGCAAACACCTGAAAATATTTTACCAGTTGATTTGGAGTTAAGACCAATGAGAGTAAAAATGTAATGCAAACAGCTGCCGAAATATTATCTAATACGGAACTGAATTACCCAATTCATTTTTCAAAACGTAATTTTTTAATAGAAAAAAATACGGAAGATGATTTCAATTTAATGATTGAAAAAAAATCGGATAATGAAATTGTGTTGCAATACATTGTTCATCCTTCAGCATGTGAGCAGTTGATGTTTGAAGCAGTTCAGCAATCAGTTCAAAAATCTAATAAGCAAAAGAAATTTGTATTTGAATTTCAGATTTTAAACCAGCCCAATTCAGCATTTATTTTTAACCGACTTACTGAATTATTAAAGGATAAAAATAAATTGGAACGTATTTATTGTACCGATACACAAATGATAATTTATCAAATTGCTCAAAGCAAATTAGAAGGCGATTGGTTTAATTTGTGGTTGATGGGTAAAGCTGCTGAATTGGTTACCTGCATTCATTCGTGCATGACTTTAGAACAAGCCGAATCACAAAATAATGATTGGTTAAGGGAAGAAGATAGATTGAAAATAGCCGAAGCAAAATCAATTTTATTAAGTCAATTGCAAGAAGCTGTGCCCATAAAAACTTTATCAAAACGTGTTGGCATAAATGAAAATTATTTGAAACGTGGTTTTAAAGAAATCTACGGAACTACTATCTATCAATGCTTTCAAGAAGAACGAATGAAACATGCAGCACATTTATTAAAAACACAACAATCGTCTGTAAAAGATGTAGCCATGCAAATTGGCTATTCCAATATGAGTCATTTCAGTACCGCATTTAAAAAAGTAG
>JBEANU010000023.1:0-4141 GCA_041165265.1 Bacteroidota bacterium
AATTGCAATCAATGAACTTAATAATCCATTTACTACTGACCTAATGATGAAAGGTTTGCTGATAAACCAACGTGTAGCACCAACAAGTTGCATACTTTTTATTAAAAATCTATTGCTATACATTACTAATTTAATGGTATTATCGATTAATGCTAAGGCAATAAAAAATAGTATAATCACAATTACAATGATTAAAATTGAAATTTTTTGAGCATTTTGATTCATCGTATCAACCAATGAATGCTGGTAATACAACTCTTTAATATGCCTAGTTGCCATAAATTGTTGTTCAATAATTTTGATGGAATCAGGGTTTGTATAATTGCTATTTACATGAAAATTTAATGAAGCGTACAAAGGATTGTATTCAATTAACTCCATAAAATCTTCCTTAAAATTTTCTTTAAATCTGCTCAAAGCATCTTCTTTAGTAATGTATTCAACTGATTTTACGTTAGGGTTTGTAAGTAATTTGTTTTTGATTATCATGGCTTGTTCAGTTGTGGTATTATCCATCAAAATAAAACTGAATTCAATATTTTCTTTAAAATAATCACTTAGTTTTTGCGCATTTAAAACCACAATACCTAATAATCCTAACATAAATAACACTAATGCTACACCAATGATGGAATAAACATAACTCGGACGAGCTTTTTGAGAATATTTTTTACCAAATTGTAATGCCATTTAAATAAATTTAGGAACTGCGAAATTAATATTTTTTTAATCACAGTTGGTGGGTGTAATACAATAGTTATTCAATTGCATTTGTTGAAAATTTTATAACCTATTTAATTAAAAAATATTTTTCAATCAGTTGATAATACGATAGATTATTTATAATTTTACCTCACTTTAAAAATTTACAATTTTGCAAACTAACTATTACCACATTTAACCATATTATGAAACAAAAATTAGTAGTATTTTTACTATCGGTTGGGTTACTTTTTTCTCCTTTTTTGATAAAAGCACAGCATACAATTACAGCCACAAATGATTTTTTAAGTATTGCCACATCCAATCAGGGTGGTCTTTTGCAAGCACTTAACAATGATTTTTATAATAACCCAAATGGCAACAATGGTGATTCAATATTTATTTTATTTGTTTCAGCACCAAAACATATCACTGCATCTTCGTCGTCAGGTGGTATAGGCAATCCTGATATTATCACCTATAACTCAGGCACCTATGGTTGTGGCTACGATACTTTTTTTTATGTAATTGGCGATACAGCTACACCAACCATTACTGATACGGCTTGGGTATATGTTGTAGTAGGCACTCCGCCAGTTATTCCTGTTCCAGTAAGTATTACACCAAGTGTATGTACGGGGCAAACCATTTCATTTAGCTGCACCCCAGGTTCAGATACACCCAATTGGAGTCATCCATCAAATGGTTTTGGTTCTACTTTGGCATCTGGTTCAATTTCTAATGCGGTGTTTGCTGATAGTGGTTTGTATCAAGTTCATTTGGTTTCATCATCAGGTTGTGTAGGGAAAGATACGGTACTACATGTTACTGTAAAACAAGCACCATCTAAGCCTGTAGCTTCATTATCGGTTAATCCTGTTTGCTTAACAAAAACTACTACTTTATCATTTACACCAACTACATCAAGTTCAACAATTAGCTGGACAGGACCTAATGCATTTGTAAGTGCCACACAATCAAATGTTTTAGCGCCTATTACAGCTAATCATGCAGGAAAATATTTTATTACAGTTGATTTAAATGGATGTTCAAAAACAGATAGTATTATTCTGCAAGTTAATTCATGCCCAGTACCTAATTCAGGATATACCACAGTAAATGATACTATATGTTCAGGCGGTTCAATTGCATTTACTGATACCAGTGGTAACAACCCAAGTTCATGGAGTTGGTCATTTAATACCGCATCAAATGTAAACGTAACTTGTACTCCTGTTAGTTCAATTTTAAAAAATCCATCCGTAGTATTTACAAATTCATCAAGCACTTTACAAACAGTTCAAATTTCAATGCAAGCATCTAATGCCAATGGTAATGGTGTTTCATTTACTTCACATCCCATCTATGTTCGACCATCAAAACCAGTAACTAATTTCTCAGCATCAACCGTTACGGTTTGTCAAGGAACTACTGTAAACTTTACTGATTTAAGCACCAATGCACCTGATACTTGGGCATGGAATTTAGGTAGCGGAACGCCATCTTCATCAACAACGCAACATCCAACTAATATCACATTTAATAATTTAGGACAAACCACAATCACATTAACATCATCCAATAAATGTGGCTCAAATTCAAAAAATTTAAATATTAATGTAATTACTGTACCTACTCCAAGTTTTACGTATTCAACTACCAATCCTGTATGTTCCTATAACCCAATTAATTTTACTGATGGTTCATTAAATGCTACAACATGGAGTTGGACTTTTGGTGATGGAAAAACAAGTTTACTGCAAAATCCTGTTGATACTTATTTTACAGCAGGTAAATATTATGTTAATTTAGTAGCCACTAATATCTGTGGTTCTTCACCTCCATACATTGATTCAATTGTAGTAAAAAATTGTAGTAAACCAGTTGCCTATTTTACAGTTTTTAATGATACAGTTTGTATGAATTCACCTGTTCAGTTTGCTGATTCATCATCCAATAAACCATTTATTACTAACTGGATTATTCCTAACGCCACCTACATTATGGGAAGTACGCCTAATGATACCATGCCATTTGTATCATTTAATTCATCAGGTGTTTATCCTGTAAAAGAAATAGTTCAAAATTTGTATGGTAAAGATACCTTTACCCGAAATATAGTGGTGTTAAGATGCTTACCACCGGTGGCTAGTTTTTTTGGGAATGTTCAAGTATGCGAAGGGCAATGCGCTAATTTTATAAATACTTCATCTGAATTTCCGGATACTTATTTATGGAAATTTTCAAATGCAAGTTATGATACCACATCAAAATTTACTCCTAAAGAAGTTTGCTACAATATTGTAGGCGTTTTTCAAGTTGATTTAATTGCTTGTAATATTTATGGTTGTGATACCATTTCAAATTTTATTACTGTTTTACCATCACCCCATGTTTTAAGTTTAGATACTTGTATTGAAGCTGGTTATACAGTAAAATTATGGGCACATGGCAATGGCGAAATAACATGGATGCCTAATATCACTTTAAATACAAATATTGGAGATACCGTAAATTCAACACCAGTTAATAAAATTACTTATACGGTGCATGATACCACATCATGCCCATCGCCCGATTCAGTAACTATTTGTTTAAATTATACTAATACTGAATTAAATATTCCGAATGTATTTACACCAGATGGTAACGGATTAAACGATATTTTTAAGGTAGCCTCTAACATACCATTATTAGAGTTTAATATGAAAATTTATAACCGATGGGGAGTAAAAGTATTTGAAAGTAGCGATTATAATGTAGGTTGGGATGGTACATTTAACAATACCCAACAAAATTCAGGAGTGTTTGTATATATGATGAGTTATAGGGATTTAGGAAATAATGAATACAAAACACTAAAGGGAAATATTACCTTAATAAAATAACACAAGCCACTTATGAAATTCAATTATAAAATATTTTTTGTTATACTAATGCTTGGTTTTACTCAAAAATCAAAAGCACAAGATGTACATTTTAGTCAGCATTATTTATCACCATTAAATATTAACCCTGCATTGGTGGGTCAGTTTGATGGTTGCATTCGATTTAATACCAGTTACCGAAGTCAATGGTCATCAGTAATAGGCAGTTCAGCATTTAAAACAACCTCATTTTCAGCCGATGCACAATTATTAAAAGAACCATTAAATGGCAATTTTATAGGCGCTGGAATTAATTTTTATTCAGATAAAGCAGGCGATTTGGCTTATGGAACGCAAATTATTGGCTTTAATTTAGGCTATTGTCAAGTATTGAATAGAAAAAAACCATTAACATTAGCTGCAGGTTTTCATATTAGTGATTGGAGTAAAAAAATAGATATATCAAACGCTAAATTGGATAATATTAATGATATACCCAATTTAACAACAAACGTATCATTTTTAGATTTTGGAACAGGATTATTTCTATATCATCAACCATTAAAATGGTT
>JBEANU010000024.1:0-3461 GCA_041165265.1 Bacteroidota bacterium
AGCTTTTAATTTCTTTAAAGGTGCAGAGGCAAGAGATTCTTTAACGCCTAAACTGAATTATAACTTTGCAATTTATTTTATGAATCATGAACAACTTTATGAAAAGGCATTGGAATATGGTTTAAGAGAATTAAGAATTGATTCGGTTGACTATGAAAATTTGAATTTAGTGGGTCAAATTTATTTGAATATGGATAGTACTTTAAAAGCCATTAAATTATTTAGTAGGTCAATTGATTTAAAGGATGATAATTACTTTAGCTATTTTCAAAGAGGGTGTGCATTTGCAGAAAATAAACAGTATGAATTAGCTGATAAAGATTTCACAAAGTGTATTGAATTAAAACCCAGTTTTCAAGATGCGTATAATTGTAAAAAGCGCATTGAAGGGAATGTTCCAAAATATCCCCAGTAGGTGGTAAGCTGTTTTTGTTGCTGGTAATGTTCCAAAGTATCACTTAACCAACACAACGCAGCAATAACCCATATCAAAAGCGAAAACAGGAACGGAGTAGAAAAGCAATAGCATCCAGTAGCCGCTAAGCTGCGCCACAGTTGTTTCAAAGCTCCGCTTTGGAACGGCTTGGTTCAAAAAATAAACACATTTGAAAAATGAAAACAGAAATTGAACCAAGCAGTCACCAAGCCCAACGCTCAAAAGCTATGCGGCAGCTTGGCGACAACGAGCAACAGCTTAGCGTTTACGGTGGAAAGAAACAATGAAATTAAAGCAACTCAAAAAAAAGCTGAAGATGCACAAAACAAAATTAATAGGACTATGGGACCTAAAATCTAAAGATATGAAAATACTTGTCTTAAATACAGTCCTTATTCTACTCATAGGTTGCCAAATTGATAATAAATCAAAACTGTATAACAAAGTGGATAAAATTTATGCTTCAAAAAGCACTACGAATTTTAAAATTGACTTCAATAGTTTATTGGAATACTCGTGGGATACACTTTATGTATTTGATTATACAGCTACTCCTGAATTTATCAATTATAATATTGGATGTAAGTACAATTACTATTCAGAGTTTACCGACAAAATAATATTTACTAAAGGAAATAGTGTTGTTTACCATGAAGATATACCAGTAAGTTTTGAAGGAATAGATAAAAAAGGCGGAGGACTTTTACTGTATTTTCCTTTTAATCCTTCAGAAAAAATTTATAAAGTCAGTAGTAAGCATGCTCAGTTTGATGTAGAACAAGGAGAGAATAATTTTGGAGAAATAGTATATTATTTTAACGGCAATGCACCAAAATCCGCTGCTAGCGAAAGTTTGCAGCTTTGATTTGTGGGTGGCGAACTTGTGCTTTAATTTGGCACAAGTCGGCAAATGTTTAATGGTTTGGCTTTAGACTTTCGACAGCAGCAGCTTTTCACAAAAAAGTCAAGTTTTAAAACTTGACTTTTTTTATTTACTAATAACTTAATACTTCTCACTTCAAACTATTCTCATTATCCATTCATACTAATAATAAACTCTTCATTGGTTTTTGTACCTCTCATGTGTTTTAATAAAAAGTCCATTGATTCTTCGGCTTTCATATCGGCTAAATGGTTTCTTAAAATCCACATACGTTGTAATGTTTCTCTATCCAATAATAAATCTTCTCTACGTGTGCTACTGCCAATGGCATCCATAGCAGGGAATATACGGCGGTTGGCTAATTTTCTATCCAACAATAATTCCATATTACCAGTGCCTTTAAATTCTTCAAAAATTACTTCATCCATTTTGCTACCTGTTTCAATTAATGCAGTAGCCAAAATAGTAAGTGAGCCGCCTTTTTCAATTTTACGAGCTGCGCCAAAAAACTGTTTTGGTTTTAATAATGCAGTAGCTTCAACACCACCACTTAATACCTTGCCCGATGAAGGCGCTACGGTGTTATAAGCACGGGCTAATCGGGTAATGCTATCTAACAATATCATTACGTCATGGCCACACTCAACCATTCGTTTTGCTTTTGCTAATACAATGGTTGAAACTTTTACGTGTTTATCAGCAGGTTCATCAAATGTTGAAGCTATTACTTCAGCCTTCACACTGCGTTCCATATCGGTTACTTCCTCTGGGCGTTCATCAATTAATAATACAATTAAATAAACTTCAGGATGATTTTTGGCAATAGCATTGGCTACTTCTTTTAATAAAACTGTTTTACCAACTTTAGGTTGAGCTACAATTAAGCCTCGTTGTCCTTTGCCTATGGGTGTAAACAAATCCATTAATCGTGTGCTATAACTTCCACCATCATAACATAAATTTAATTTTTCATTAGGAAACATAGGTGTTAAATAATCAAACGGAACACGGTCTCTAACCTCTTCCGGCGATTTACCATTTATAGATTCAACTTTTAGTAATGCAAAATATTTTTCGCCTTCTTTGGGTGGGCGAATAGTGCCTACAACGGTATCGCCCGTTTTTAAACCAAATAATTTTATTTGCGATGGTGATACATAAATATCATCAGGTGAATTTAAATAATTATAATCGGCACTACGCAAAAAGCCATAACCTTCGGGCATCATTTCTAAAACACCTTCGCCAGGTATCATACCATCTAACTCCACATTAAATGAACTTAAACGCTGTTGTGGTGGTCGGCTGGTTTGATACTGAGGTGTAGTAGGTGTATTAGGTTGTGCAGGTTGTGATGCTGCTACAATTGGAGCATTGGTATTATTTGTTGTTCCTGATTCAGTGGTTGATTGAATTGGTGCTTCGGTATTTGTAGGATTTTTGCTATCCATGGTTGAAGCTGGTTGAGCTGACTTTGCTGAAAGAATTATTTCTTTTTTTTCAGGTATCATTTCGTTTTCAGCAACATTAGCAGTTTGCTGAATAGCCTCAGGTTCAGTTTTTACAGTGGCATTTGGCACTTCAATTTTTTTCCGTTTTACTAATATCTTTTTTTCTTCCACGTTTTCTTTTGATGCAATTATATCATTTGCTAAAGGCTTTAAGGCTTCATTTTCATTTGGGTTTGAAGCTGGCACAACTGGCTCAGTATTACTTGTTGCAACTGGTTTGTTAGCAATTGGCTTTTTAATTTTTGGCTTTTTTTCAACAACTGTTTTTGCAACAGCAGGTGTTGTAGCTAAAGCTTGTTGATCAATTATTTTATAGATTAAAGTTTCTTTTTCAAGTTTTTGAAAATCTTTAACGCCAAGGTTTTCGGCAATTGTTTGTAGTTCAGGTAATAAAAATTCGTTAAGTTGAAGAATGTCGTAAGTGGTCATTGGTTATTTGAATAAATTTATTTGAATGCGTTTGCTTCAGTAATCACATGTGTGATACATAAAATACGATGATTTGAATTGAAATTACAGTTTTGAAAATTTATAATTTTTCGATAAACTGATGATTGATTATTAGGTGTATATTGTTATACGTAGAAAATTAACACCACAATGATAAAGGCTTATTTTTAAATTACCAATT